>JAKFUQ010000042.1 GCA_021732645.1 Rhizobacter sp.
CGCCCAAGTCACCACAAATTCCCTGCGCGTGCCAGACCTTCAGGCCGAACACGGCGATGACCATCACCAGGCCGCCGAGCATCAACGCCCACTTGTCCTTCATCGGATCACAGCCAGCCCTTGCGGCGGAAGTAGATGAACGGGGCAGCGATCGACGCCACCATCAAGGCGATGGCAAACGGGTAGCCGTAGCGCCAGGTGAGTTCGGGCATGGCGTTGAAATTCATGCCGTAGACGCTGGCGATCAGCGTCGGCGGCAGCAGCGCGACGCTGGCCACCGAGAACAGCTTGATGATCCTGTTCTGGTTGATGTTGATGAAGCCCACCGTGGCATTCATCAGGAAGTTGATCTTGTCGAACAGGAAGGTGGTGTGGCTGTCCAGCGAATCGATGTCGCGCATGATCTGCCGCGCCTCCTCGAACTGCTCGGCGTTGAGCAGTCGGCTGCGCATCATGAAGCTGACCGCGCGCCGGGTGTCCATCACGTTGCGCCGGATGCGGCCGTTCAGGTCTTCTTCCTTGGCGATGGCCGACAAGGCCTCGGCAGCCATCACGTCGTTGACGTGCTGCTTGAGCACCCGCTGGCTGACTTTTTCGAGGGCGTCGTAGATGCCTTCGAGCGCATCGGCGCTGTACTCGGCATCGGCATCGTAGAGCTTGAGCAGCACGTCCTTGGCGTCTTCGATCAGCGCCGGAATGCGACGCGCGCGCAGCCGCAGCAGCCGAAACACCGGCAACTCCTCGCTGTGCACCGAGAACAAGACGTTCTTGAACAAGATAAACGCGACCCGCACATTCCGCGGCGTTTCGTCGTCATCGATCAAGAAGTCGCTGCGTATGTGCAGCTCGCCGTTGTCTTCTTCGTAGAAACGGGCCGACTCTTCCAGGTCGTCGTCGACCGCATCGTCGGGGATGGTGACGCCAAAGTGCTGCGCGATCCAGCCTTTTTCTTCGGCAGTGGGCGCGTCGAGATCGACCCACACCGGCTGCACGTTGGACAGCGCGTCGCGGCTCTCGATCTCTTCCTGGAACAGCCGACCCTGGGCCAGCGAAAAGACATTGAGCATGAAAGCTCCCGCGCAAGAACAGCAAAAATTATCGCATCGGGCATCAGTTGACATAGTGCACGCAAATCGACACCCCCTGTATCGCTTTGCGCCTTGCCCGATTGGCCGATCAGGCGCAAGATGTCTTCACGGGTTGGCTGCACTGGTCGCTCATGGCGACGCAGCCGACCCCGCCTCCTGTCTTTCATCTGCGCGAAAGGAGTTTTCATGAACTTGACGATCAGCGGCCATCACCTCGATATCACTCCGGCTTTGAGAGAGTACGTGCTCACTAAGCTGGAGCGGGTTACACGGCACTTCGACCAGGTGGTCGACGTCACCGTGCTGTTGTCGGTCGAGAAACTGACCGAAAAGGAACGCCGGCAGAAAGCTGAAGTCACGCTCCATGTCAAAGGCAAGGACATCTTCATCGAGCAATCGAACGAGGACATGTACGCCGCCGTCGATCAGCTGATGGACAAGCTCGACCGTCAGGTGTGCCGACACAAAGACAAGCTGCAAGACCACCACCACGTCGCGCCAAAACGACTGGACGCGCGGGCCGCTTGACGCTGGGCCCCCAAAGATCATAAAAACAGCGGCCGCGGGGTCGCTGTTTCATTTTTGCGCCCTGACATTCCAGGCAGAGAACTAAATTGCTGCATTGCAACAAAATGGGCACAATGACTTGTGGTGTTTGGTTGTTCCGACTCAATCAAAGCTGCGCTTCTTTTGTCACCCCCACGCCAGTGCGCGACGAGGCTTGCGCCGAAGTTGCCGCTCGGACCGCCCGATGAATCGTCTCGCCGCCATCCTGCCCGCCAGCAATGTACTGGTTGATGTGGACGCCACCAGCAAGAAGCGTGTGTTCGAACACGGCGGCCTGCTGTTTGAAAATCAGCATGCGGTTGCGCGGGCGACCGTGACCGACAACTTGTTTGCGCGCGAGCGGCTGGGTTCGACGGGCCTCGGCCACGGTGTGGCGATCCCGCACGGGCGCATCAAGGGCCTGAAGAACCCGCTGGCAGCGGTGGTTCGTGTGCGGCAAGCGATTCCCTTTGATGCACCTGACGACGAGCCGGTCACCTTGATGATTTTCCTGCTGGTGCCTGAAGCCGCCACGCAGCGGCACCTTGAGATCCTGTCGGAGATTGCCGAGATGCTCAGTGACCGGGAGTTGCGCGAGCGCCTGAAGACCGAGACCACGGCGGCCAAGGTGCACGAGCTGATCGCCAACTGGGAGCCGCTGAAATCGGTGGCCTGACGCTGCGACCTCATTCAGCGTCGATCCACTTGCCGCCCGGCTACACCGTGGTCTTCGGTCGCCCTGGGTTGCTCATCCCCTTGTGACATGAAACCCATTGTTGTCAGCGCTGAAGCGTTGTTCGAACACCACCGCACCGCGCTGCACTGGGAGTGGATCGCCGGGCACGCGCATCCGGAGCGACGCTTCGACGAGGCCGCCGTGCGCAATGCGCAATCGGCCGCCGACCTGGTCGGCTATCTCAACTACATCCACCCGTACCGGGTGCAGTTGGTCGGCCGCCGCGAGGTTGCTTACCTGCTGGACTCCTCCCCCGAAGACCAGGAGCGACGCATCCAGCGCATCGTCACCCTGGAGCCGCCGATGGTCATCGTCGCCGACGGGCAGACGCCGCCCGACCGCTTGGTCGCCATGTGTGACCGCGCCGAGATTCCGCTGTTCGTCACGGCCGAGTCGGCCGGGCAGGTCATCGACATGGTGCGCGGCTACCTGAGCCAGCTGTTTGCCGAGCGCACGACGCGGCACGGTGTCTTCATGGACATCCTCGGGCTGGGTGTGCTGCTGACTGGCGAGTCGGGGCTGGGCAAGAGCGAGCTGGGCCTGGAGCTGGTCTCGCGCGGTCATGGCCTGGTGGCCGACGACGCCGTCGACATCTACCGCATGTCGCAAAGCGCGCTGGAGGGCCGCTGCCCGGAGCTGCTCACCAACCTGCTCGAAGTTCGCGGCATCGGGCTGCTCGACATCAAGGCCATCTTCGGCGAGACGGCGGTGCGCCGAAAAATGCGCGTCAAGTTGATCGTGCACCTGGTGCGCAAGGAAACGATGGAGCGCGAGTTCGAGCGGCTGCCTTACGAGCCGCTGTACGAAAACATCCTCGACGTGCCGGTGCGCAAGGCGGTGATCGCAGTCGATGCGGGCCGCAACCTCGCGGTGCTGGTCGAAGCGGCGGTGCGCAACACCATCTTGCAGCTGCGCGGCATCGACACTTACAAGGAGTTCATCGAGCGGCACCAGCGCGCGCTCGAACGCGGCACGCAGTGACCCGCCGCACGGCGGCCTCCCAGCTCACCCCGCCCAGTCTCAGCGCGATGGCTTGTGCGGGCAGCTTTTCTTGGCGCACACCGCGTACAGCGACAGGGCGTGCTCCTGCAGATCGTAGCCGCGCGACTGCGCCACCGCACGCTGGCGCTTCTCGATTTCAGCGTCGAAGAATTCTTCGACACGCCCGCAGTCGATGCACACCAGATGGTCGTGGTGCTTGCCCTCGTTGAGCTCGAACACCGACTTGCCGGACTCGAAATGGTTGCGCGACAGCAGGCCGGCCTGTTCAAACTGCATCAACACGCGGTACACCGTGGCCAGCCCAACGTCGGAGCCTTCGGCGAGCAGCACCTTGTAGACATCCTCGGCGGTCAGATGCCGCTGCGCGGCTTGCTGGAAAACCTCCAGGATCTTGATGCGCGGCAGGGTGGCTTTCAAGCCGCTGCTCTTGAGTTCGTCAGCGTTCGACATGGGGGCTCCCGTAGGGCGATCGGGGCACTACCCCTCCCGCTAGAATGCCTCGATCATATCGAGTCGGGTTTGCGTTGAGCGAATTCCTGAAGCTGCCATGCCCCTGTTTGCTACGGTTCGCACCTGCCTGATGCTGGGCGCTGTTGGTACCGCTGTCGCACTGACCGGCTGCGAGTCGCTGGTCTCGAAAGATGGCCTCACCGACTTCGTCAAGCCCTACAGCGTCGAGATCGTCCAGGGTAATGTGCTGACGAAAGAGCTGATGGCGCGGGTGCAAGTCGGCATGACCCGCACGCAAGTGCGCGACCAGCTCGGCTCGCCGTTGCTGACCGATATTTTCCACGGCGACCGTTGGGACTACGTGTTCACCATCCGCCGCCGTGGCACCGAGCCGCAGCGACGCAGCGTCGTCCTGATGTTCGATGCCGACCGCCTGGTCAGCGTGGACACCGGCGGCGAATTGCCCTCTGAAGTCGCCTTCGTGGCCTCGATCGATTCGGCCTCGCCCGACGGCAGAGCGCAGCCGCTGGCGCTGAGCGATGGCGAATTGAAGTCGCTGAAGCCGCCCCCGAAAGCCGTCGTGGAGCCGCCGGTCGCACCCCCCGGGCGCGTCTACCCTCCGCTGGAGCCACCACGCTGATGAGCGGGCCCGCGCAAGCTGCCGGGGTCGGCACGGGCCCGCTGCCTGGTCAAAACAGCGGCGCACCTCCATTGCGGATTGCCGTGGCCGGCGCCTCGGGCCGCATGGGCCGCATGCTGATCGAAGCGGTGCTGTCCGCTGGCGACGACATGGTGCTCAGCGGCGCGCTGGACGTACCCGACAGCCCGTCGCTGGGCCACGACGCTGCGGCATTCGCCGGTCACACCAGCGGCGTGTCCATCGCCAGCGACCTGCGTGCCGCACTGGCGAAGGCCCAGGTGCTGATCGACTTCACCCGGCCCGCCGGAACGCTGGCACACCTCGCGGTGTGCCGCGAGCTGGGTGTCAAGGCGGTGATCGGCACCACCGGCTTCACGCCAGCCGAGAAGGCAGCAGTAGCCGAGCATGCGCGCCACATCGCCATCATGATGGCGCCCAACATGAGCGTCGGCGTGAATGTGGTTCTGAAGCTGCTGGACAGTGCCGCACGCATGCTCAATGAGGGCTACGACATCGAGATCATCGAGGCGCATCACCGGCACAAGGTCGATGCGCCCAGCGGCACCGCGCTGAAGATGGGCGAGGTGGTTGCAGCGGCACTCGGGCGCAACTTAAAAGAGTGTGCGGTGTATGGGCGCGAAGGCGTGTCCTCACCCCATGGCGGCGAGCGCGATCCGCAGACCATCGGCTTTGCCACCATCCGTGGTGGCGATGTGGTCGGCGACCACACGGTGCTGTTCGCCGGCATCGGCGAGCGCATCGAGATCAGCCACAAGAGTTCAAGCCGCGCCACCTACGCACAGGGCAGCCTGCGGGCGGCTCGCTTCCTCGCCGGGCGGACCTGCGGCCTGTTCGACATGAACGATGTGCTGGGCCTCGCATGATTCCCTGCACCACCACACCGACACAGGACAGCACGCCATGAGCGGGTTCAGCCTGTTCTGGGAGCAAGGCGATGTCATCACGCGCAGCGTGGCGCTGCTGCTGTTATTGATGTCGATCAGCGCCTGGGTGCTGATCTTCTGGAAGGGCTGGCTGCTGCGCCGCGTGCGCAGCGACATCGCCCGGGCGGTGCCGGCGTTCTGGGCCGCCGCCGATCTGCAAGCTGCCCGCACGCAGCTCGCCGCCTTCGACCGCGAGCAGGTGCTGCTGCACTTGCTGTTGGCGGCCACCGCACAGCCGAATGCCCGCACGCTTGAAGCCCACGGGCAGCGGGCTTCACAACTCACGCGCCGGCTGCGCGACGCCTTGCATGCCGTCTTGCGGCAGCTGCAGTTCGGCCAAGTGGTGCTGGCGTCGATCGGCAGCACGGCGCCCTTCATCGGCCTATTCGGCACGGTGTGGGGCATCTATCACGCGCTGGTCAGCATTGCTGTGGCGGGCACGATCACCATCGAGCGCGTGTCCGGCCCGGTCGGCGAAGCGCTGGTGATGACAGCGGCTGGCCTGGCGGTGGCGATCCCTGCCGTGCTCGCCTTCAACATCTTCGGCAAGATGGTCGGCGTGTGCGAAGCCGAACTCGAAGGCTTTGCGCACGATCTGCGCGAAATGCAGGTCGGCACGGCGGTCGACGACACCACTGAACCGCAGGCGTGACCGATGGCTTTCGGACGCCTAGAACGCACCCCCGGCCCACAGCCGATGAGTGACATCAACATGACGCCGTTGATCGACGTGATGCTGGTGCTGTTGGTGATCTTCATGATCACCGCCCCGCTGATGACCAGCAGCCTGAAGCTGGATCTGCCCCGAACCGATGCGGCGCAGCCCAGCGACACGCCGACCTTCATTGCCGTGTCGATCGACGCCGGCGGCCACCTCTTCCTCGCCGACCAGAACATCGACGCTGTGGCATTGGCGGAGCGAATCGCGCAACTGGCCCAGGCCAATCCGCAGACCGAGGTGCAGCTGCGCGCCGATCAGGCCGTGCCGTATGGTCGCGTCGCTGAGTTGATTGGCATCGTGCAGAAGGGCGGGCTGACGCGCATCGGCTTCGTCGCGGCGCCGCCGCCTGCTGCGCCCTGAGGCCGGATCAGTCTTCTTTCAGGTGCCCCGCCCGCTGCTGCTTGGTCTCGATGTAGCGCGCGTTGTAGGGGTTGACCGGGCCGTACAGGGCCAGCCGCTCGACCACCTCGATGCCGCCGGCTTCGATTGCGGCGATCTTCCTCGGGTTGTTGGTCAACAGGCGCACCCGTGTGATGCCCAATGACTTCAACATCGCCAGCGCCGGCGTGTAGTCGCGCTCGTCGGCCATGAAGCCCAGGTGGCGGTCGGCGTCGATGGTGTCCAGGCCTTCGTCCTGTAGGCGATAGGCGCGCAGCTTGTTCGCCAGGCCGATCGAGCGGCCTTCTTGCTGCAGGTACAGCAGCACGCCGCCGTGTTCCGCCAGCCGGGCGATGGCGCGCCGCAGCTGATCGCCGCAGTCGCAGCGCAGGCTGCCCAGCAGATCACCCGTCAGGCAGGCAGAGTGCAGCCGCAGCCGCACCGGCTGGCTGAAGTCGGGCTGGCCGACGATGATCGCCAGGTGCTCGGCGCCGCCCGCGTCCTCGCGAAACAGCACCACCTCGCAGTCCTCATGCGCTTCGATGGCCACCTGGGCATCACTGACGCGGCGCAGGCTGCGCTCTCCGCGGGCGGGTGCGAACTGCACATCGGTGATGGACACCGACAACAACTGCGCCGCGGTCAGGCGCGCAGCAGCGTCGGCCTGCAGCTCGACGACCAGCAAGGCGGGCATCAGGCGACCGTTCTTGGCCAGCACCAGCGCGCTGTCGAGCACCCGTTGCTGCGCCGACGACGGCTTCGCGACCGACAGCGATGCCGTTGGCGCCGATGTCCCCGATGCGGGTGTCACCGCTGCCAGTTCCAGCC
>JAKFUQ010000298.1 GCA_021732645.1 Rhizobacter sp.
CAAGAGGTTGAGCAGCACCTGCCGCAAACGTCGCCGATCCGCCTGCACGGCAAGTTCGCCGAGCGAGTCGCCCAGGTGGACGGTCACGCCGTGCTGGCTGGCCAGCGGCGCAATCAGTTCACGCAGCTCCTGCGCCAGCGCAGCTATGCCCTGCGGCGCAACCTCCAGCTTCATCTCGCCTGATTCGATACGGGCGATATCGAGTACGTCGTCGATCAGCCCCAGCAGATGCCTGCCCGCGACGATGATGTGACCGAGGTGAGCAGTTTGCGGGCCTTCTTTGAGATCGAGTTCCAGCAGCTGGGCGAAGCCAAGGATAGCGTTGAGTGGGGTGCGCAGCTCATGACTGGTACGCGAAAGGAACTGGCTCTTGGCCTGGCTGGCGGATCGCGCTTCGGCCGCGCGTGTGGCCAGTAGCAGGCTGGTGTTTTGCAGGCGCTCGGCCAGCAGACCCAACTCATCGTCCCCGGCCGGAAAAGGCTCCAGTGGTTCTCCTCGTACCAGTCGCTCGGCGTTGACCGTCAGGCGCTTGACCCGCCAGACCACGCCGCTCAACAACAGCATGAAGGCAGCGACGCCGGTAAAGAGCGCCAGCAAGCTGGTGATGGCATTGACCCACAGATTACGTCGCAGCGCATCGCTGGCCGCGACGGAATACAGCGCCAGCAGATCAGCCTCGCGAGCGTTCAAGGCGCGGATCTCAATGCGCAGTTCATCGAGAACGCCCTTGCTGCGCAAAAGGTGCGCCTGAAGGTCAGGTGGACTAAATGAACGACCCCCGCCACTCAGCTCTTCGAGACTCTGGAGCTTGCTGTGGAGCAACTGCTGGATGTGGTCGAGATGCTCTTTCATCGTTGCATCGCGGATGTTGCGGCGCAGGGTGTTGAGAGCGACGGGCAGCTCTTCCCGCGCTGAGCGGTAGGGGGCGAGAAAATCGTCGCGTCCTGTCAACAGGTAACCCCGCACCCCGGTGGCCGACTCCGCGATGAGTGAGTGCAGGGTCTGGATTTCTGTCTGGATGGTCAGCGCGCGACGGACGTCGGCGTCAGCAGCGGCGATGTCTTGCTGCAAGCGGTAGCTGAAGAACAGTGCCACCACCAGCAGCGTGAGCGGCATGGCCAGGGAAGCGGCGCTTTTGGCGGCCAGCGACCAGTCGGTCCAGTGCAGCCATCGTGTTCGGCTCATGCGCGATGTCCCCATTCCGCCGCTCGGACGGCGGCCTGCGTGCGGTCCCTTAGGCCGAGCTTGTGAAGGATGTGTTCGATATGGATTTTCGCCGTGCCAGTGGCAATGCCCAACTGCTCGCCGATTTCCGCATTGCTCAGGCCGCGCGGTAGGAGTGCGAATACCTGTTGCTCCCGCGAGGTCAGCCGAGCGAGTGAATCCGCCAACTCACGGCGCGCCGCGCGCGGCCGTGAAGTGCTGAGACTGCTGGCCGCGCAGGCAATGAGCGTCGCAAGGGTCTGAAGGGTATGCAGGTCTTCTTCGGTTGGCGAGACACGGCTGGTTTCGCTCATCAAGACCAACACGCCCAGCGCCTTGCCGCCGAAGCACAGCGGCAGCAGCAGCTCCAGCGCCACGTCGGGGTTCTCGCCCATGCGCAATCGGCTTTCGATGTGCACGCGCAGGCTGGGCTGCATTGGTGGGCGCAGCACCGCACCCAGCGCGCCGCCGAGTGGGATGCGCGCTCCCACCGGCAACACGGCACCGTGTGCCGCCTGCACGTTCAGCGCGCCGCCGTCCTGCAACAGCACGAGTCCCGAATCCGCCGCAAGAAACTGCAAGCTCTGGATCAAGACGCTGGTCAGGGCGGATTTGATCTGGCTCTCCTGTGCCAGCACCGCTGCCGCGCGCTCCAGCAGACGCAGGCGACTGCCCTCGCTCTCACTGCGTCGGAAGCGCCCACGCAGGGTGCGGGCAGAGACTTCAAGCGTTTCGGTCATGGTTCAAAAATATGTCTATCAGCATAGCATGTGCTCTGCCAGATAGCAGATTAGCAAAGAGCGGAACTCAGCAACAGTGCGTTTGTCCGATGACGGGCACATTTTCAACCGGAGAAACCTCATGACGAAGAACTTGACCCCTCGCAGTTTTGCCCTCGGCCTCGCACTCGCTGCCAGCCTCGGCCTTTCCAACATGGCTCTCGCCATCGGCCCTTCCGCAGCCAAGGCCGCGCCTGCTGGCACGGTGGTGAGCGACAACGTCACGGAGGCCGATGTGCTCACTGCCCAGCGTATCTGGGGTGACGCACTGGTGAAGATTGCGACCGACTACGACACCGGCGGTTTTACCAAGGCCAAGGCCACGGCTGAAGCTGCACTCGACGCCGCCTACGGCTACCAGCTAGGGGCAGTGCTGTTCAAACCGACGCTGACCACGGCGCCGCAGACCTTCCGCATTACCAAGGAAGGTGCGCTGGCCTACTTCGTTGGTGGCAATAAGGACTACCCGAACGACACCGGGTTTGCGCTGAAGGGCTGGCGCAGCTGGGAAATGAAGAACGTCGCCATGCAACTGCGCGGCGACACCGCCATTGCGATGGGCAATCTGGTGCTCACTGACAAGAACGGCAAGACCACCACCGTGGACAAGACCTGGGGTTATGCCCGCGACGACCAGGGAACGCTGCGCATTGTGCTGCACCACTCGTCGCTGCCGTTTGCCAAGTAATTCACAACCGAGCTCCGGGGGGTGTCATGAGACCCCCGCCGCCTCACCACCCACGAACTCTTTCAAAGCCATGAACGCCGAAACCCGCATCACCGAAATCCCGAACCGACCGATCAAGTCGGCATCGACGCTGCTGTTTGCGCTGTCCGCCATCACGATGTCCCCCCAGATTCAGGCCGCCTCTGATGAAGGTCGCTGGCTGATTCGTGCCGGCATCAGTCTCGTCGAGCCCAAGTCAGACAACGGCCAGCTTTCTGTCGGCAAAATCTCGGTCAACTCCCACACTGACCCCAGCATCAATGTCGGCTACTTCTTGACGCCCAACTGGGCGGTGGATGTGCTGCTGGCGCTGCCTTTTGAACATGGGTTCTCGATCAACGGCGGGAATGCGGGCAGCACAGCACAACTGCCGCCGACGGTTTCGCTGCAGTACCACTTTCTGCCCGGAGCCAAGATCCAGCCCTATGTGGGCGTGGGTGCCAACCTGACACTCTTCATGGACGAGCGGCTCAACAGCGGCAATAAATTGAAGCTCGATTCCTCATTCGGCCTCGCCGCCCAAGTCGGCGTGGATGTCCCCTTCAACGCCAAGTGGCGTGTGGGGTTTGATGTTCGCTACGTGGACATCGACTCCAAGGTTTCCGTGGACGGCCAGGACGTGGGTACGGTCAAGATCGATCCCTACGTGTTCAGCGTCAATCTGGGTTACCGCTTCTAAGAATCCCTCAGCACCTCAATTACAACTTATGAGATCACTCACCATGTTCAATCACGTTGCCCCCACCGCCCTGGGCCTTGGCCTTTCCCTCTTTGCCGTGACTGCGATCGCTGTGGAAACCGATCCCATCTTCAAGGCTCCGATTGGGGCGCAGGACGCTACAAAGTCGCAGACCTTCGGCATCAACCCGGAACTCGGCCGTGCTTGGGTGGAGATTGACGTTCACCAAAATACGTCCGAAATCTCGAATACCTATCGCGTTACGGTTCCTGGCCTCAGCTACGACAAGGACAGCCGCCAGGTTGTCTATGACGCCGAGGGCAAAAAGGTCGTTTGCGGGAATGTCCGGGAAACGGGCAGCTGGATCTTCAAGAGCCAGCGTATCGAGCCTACCGGCGACTGCGAGTTGACCCGCAGGTACGTGAAGGTGCCAATTGATGATGGTTTTGTCGTCGATGTGATCGAACACTTTGAAGTCCACTTCAAGGTCGTCGACCGCCGTGGCCAGTTGCACAGGGAAGCCGAGAAGCAGGGCTGATCCGGTTTTCCCCTCGAAGCTGTGAACCACCGGTAGTGATTGACTTCGGTGTGTGGGTCGGGGCGTTTCGTTGTGCCATGGGCAGCCCAAAATTTCTTGGCGAAATTGGTACCCGCCACTCACCTCTATGGCTGTGCTGCTTGCATTGCGAACGTTTTCGACTGAGAAGTACCCTTGGACAGGCCACGAATTCATCCGCAAGGTGAAAGCGCCTGTGAAGCAGCCAGACCTTGCGGCCTGGCTACTTCTTCATCCTCAGAAGCTGTGAAGGATGCCGATGTCGTACCCGGTTGAACGGTTGTTCGCGGTCGCGGATGAACTGAAGCCGGCAACGCCGCCGTCCGATGCGCTGATCGCAGAACCCCTGGAGTTCTTCACGCTGGCCAAGGTGGCAAACACCGAGGAGCGCTTGGACAGCGAATAAGTGTAGCCAAGCGCAATTTTTGTGGTTCTGGGTTCATTGGCAATGCTGTCAACTTCGCGCCTGCCTTGCGACAGGCCCACCTTGACTGCGCCGGGGCCGACCGGTGCGATCAGACCCAGGGTGTAAATCTTGGTGGTGAGGTCTTGACCGGCTACGCCCGTGGCGTTGTCGGTTTTGAAGTGGTTGAATTCGCCCACCACCTTGACCACACCGAAGTCATAAGAGCCGCCGACGTTGTAAGTTGTGACGTCTTGGCTCAGTGTGGCGCTGGATTGGTCAGTCTTGGCGCCCGAGATGGACACGCTGACAGGGCCTTCGTCAAAAGCAACACGGGCGGAATAGACGCGGCCATTGTTCTTGCCAACGCCGCTGTTGGATCCCTGCTCGCTCGGCGCGAACTGGAGATGAGCAGAAAAGCCGCCCAGGTTACCCGGCGTGAAATAGCTGATGGCGTTGGACAGGCGGAACAGCGACGAGACGTCTTTGCCGACGGTGGATGCCGCCACGCCAGGAGGCGCAAACAGGCTGCCCAGCACGCCCAACGGGAAGTTCAGGCTGGAGCCCACACCGTAGGTGAGGAAGGGGTCATAAATCACGTCGTTGAGGAAACTGGCCGTCAGGTCGCGACCCAGGCGAATCTCGCCGTAGTCGCTGCTGCTCAGGCTGACGTAGGCTGCGCGGTCAAAGCGCAGGCCGCCGCCAGGGGGAATGATGGTGGAGTTGTCGTTGCTGCCAGGCACGCCATTGCCGCCTGAACTGGTTTCCAGACCGGCTTCCAGTTTGAAACCGGCTTTCAGGCCACCACCGAGGTCTTCTTGACCCTTGAAGCCGAGCTTGCTGCCGACGGAGCCGCCACCGCCAGAGCTGAGGCCGGAGCCGTTGCTGCCGCCTTTGTTGGTCACGCGGGTGAAGGAGGTGTCGATGGCGCCGTAGATGGTGACCGACGATTGGGCCAATGCGGGGCCAGTTGCAGCCAGAACGGCCAGGGCGATGAGTGTCTTGTTCATGGTGCGTGCTTTCAAAAGTTGCGTGGGATTGGAGATGTGACTCAGGCTTTGGTGAGCTTGCCGGCCAATGCCAGGCTGACGCGGCCGAAGGCGTAGGCCACGATCAGCGACGTGGTGATCAGGAACACCGGGTTCTTGGTGCCACCACCCATGATCCCTTCGGGCGTCAGCAGGTTGGCTGACAGCACATAAGCGAAGGTAGACGCATAGCCAATCACGGTGGCCGGAATGGCCGGGAACAGCGGGATGTGCGCCACCAGTGCCAGACAGGCAGTGGTGGCACCCACCACGATGGCCGGCCACAGTGCGCCGGGCAGGCCCAGATTGACGTTCAGGATCAGCAGCGCTGCGATCACCGCCAACACCATGCCCATCAGCGCGCAGATCACCAGATTTTTGAACGCCTCAGCGGTGCCGCCCAGCGCCACGCCGGTGGCAGTGAAGATGAAGGTCGCCCAGATCATGAAAAGACCGGTGGTGAGCGAGATGTAGGTAAGGATGCCGCCGATGGCGCCCAACACCAGCGCAAGTGCATTGACCAGGCTCATTTGGATTCCCTTGTGCTTTGAATGGAGGTTTGGAGGAGGTGCTGTGTCGCTCAAAGCGTCCAGGTGTTCAGAATGAACGCGTTGTTCTTGCGGTGCAGCAAGATCAGGTCGAGCACATCCAGCGGGTTGATCGGGGTCACCCCCGGAATCAACGCGCCTTCACCGTGGCCGTACAGGGCCTGCAGTGCGAAACGGCAGGCGTAGACACTGCCGCCTTCTTCCAGAAACTTCATGATCTGGCCGTTGAAGTTCAAATGGCCCGGGAAAGCCTCCTCACCCAGACGCGGGAAACCGCGCTGCACACCCAGCGTCACGCCAGGGCCGTAGAGCAGGATGGAGGTCTTGAATCCCTTGCGCTGCAAGCGCGTGGCCTGCAACAGGTTGACGATGCCTATCGAGCCTTCAAAGGCCACGGTGTGGAACGTGACCAAGGCTTTCTCGCCCGGTGCGGCTTTGACGTCTTCAAAGACTTTCTCTTCGTAATCAACGAGGAAATCGCCCTTCATGTTGGCGGGCTGGGTGACTTTGGGCATGGACAACTCCGGCTGGGTTGGGCAAATCATTTGGTGATGCGGGTGTGCGCGCCACCACACAAAGCACCCAACGTGCCACTGCAGCCGTCCTCAGCTTGAGCCGGAGCCGATCAAGGTGCAATCAATGAAGTTGCATGCAATTGATTGGGCATTAACTTTTTTTGCAGCCTGGTTCATGCGGCGCCGTGGCCGATGCCGCGCGATGCTGCGCTGCACCAAGATGCGCACAAAATGACGCACTGCAGTGGAACATTGCGAGGGTGTCAGCAGCATGTGGCCGAGCGATTGGTTGACGTGCAGGGCCAACGGCGATCACGGCCATAACGAACTTTGTGACACGATCCTCTCTGCGGCCCAGGCCGCATTCGTGCGGCGCGCATCGAGCCGCCGCCACCTCATCCGAACACATCAAGGAGCCCGCATGAAAACCCGCGCAGCCGTGGCCTGGAAGGCCGGCGCCCCGCTGACCATCGAAACCGTCGACCTCGAAGGCCCGCGCGCCGGCGAGGTGCTGGTGGAGATCAAGGCCACCGGCATCTGCCACACTGACCACTACACGCTCTCGGGTGCCGACCCCGAAGGCCTGTTCCCCGCCATCCTGGGCCACGAGGGTGCCGGCGTGGTGCTGGAAGTGGGCGCGGGCGTCACCAGCCTGAAGCCGGGCGACCACGTCATTCCGCTCTACACGCCCGAATGCCGCGGCTGCAAGTTCTGTCTGAGCCGCAAGACCAACCTCTGCCAGTTGATCCGCGGCACGCAGGGCAAGGGGCTGATGCCCGACGGCAGCAGCCGCTTCAGTCTGAACGGGCAACCGATCCTGCATTACATGGGCACC
>JAKFUQ010000270.1 GCA_021732645.1 Rhizobacter sp.
GCGTCGCGCGCCACGGCGGCCTGCACCGTGCGGGCACGGTCAGCGGCCGAGATGCCGGTGGTGACACCCGCAGCCGCTTCGATCGACACGGTGAAAGCGGTGCCATGGCGGGTGCCGTTGCGGCTGGCCATGGGCGGCAGGTGCAGCCGTTCGCAGCGGTCGCGGGTCAAGGTCAGGCAGATCAGGCCGCGCCCGAAGCGCGCCATGAAGTTGATCGAATCGGCGCTGACATGCTCAGCCGCCATCACCAGATCGCCTTCGTTTTCGCGGTCTTCCTCATCGACAAGGATGACCATGCGGCCTGCGGCCAGCTCCGTCAGGAGCTCGGGAATCGGGGATATCGACATCCGACGATTGTAGGTCGCGGCCCCCTGTACCCCGAGTCCGGCGCTGAGTGCGACGCTGTACTCAGGCGGGCCGCACGGCCGGCGCCACCGATTGCATGCGCTCGACGTAGCGCGCGATCAGATCGACCTCCAGATTGACCGCCGCGCCGACCGTCAGATGACCCAGCGCCGTGTTTTCGATGGTGTGCGGGATCAGGTTGATGCTGATCTCGCAACCCGGTGCGTGGTTCGCCACGCGATCGACCACGCGGTTGACCGTCAGGCTCACGCCGTTGACGGTGATCGAGCCCTTGTAGGCGAGGAATTTCGCCAGCGCGGGTGGCACGTCGATGCGCAAGGTCCACGACTCTCCGACCGCCGCGAAGTGGGTCACGCAGCCGACGCCGTCGACGTGCCCGCTGACCAGGTGGCCGCCCAGCCGATCGTTCGCGCGCAGCGCTTTTTCGAGGTTGACCGGGCCGGTTGCGGTCAGCCCGGCGGTCTTGTCCAGACTTTCGGAAGAGACATCGACGGTGAAGACATCGCGGGCAGCGTCGAACGAGGTCACGGTCATGCAGGCGCCGTTGATGGCGATGCTGTCGCCCAGGCCGACATCGGCTAGGTACTGCGGTGGCGTGGTGACGGTGAGCCGCTTGCCGTGGGAGGTGTCTTCACCCAGGGCGCGCACGTCGGAGATCCGGCCGACGCCGGTGATGATGCCCGTGAACATGGGCTGATTGTCTCAGCCGCGGTCTTGGCCTGCTTGCGGTCGGGCGAGCACGCGCAGGTCGTCACCGACGCGGTCGATCTGGTGGAAGCGCAGTGCCACCGCGTCGGCCAGATCGCTCAAGGGGCCGAACGACGCCATGTCGAGCCCTGCACCCAGCAGCTTCGGTGCGAGGTAGACGAGGTATTCATCGACCAGCCGCTCGCGCACGAAGGAGCCGCTGAGCTTGTGCCCGGCCTCGACATGCAGCTCGTTGACGCCGCGTGTGGCAAGGTCGGCCAGCATCGCGGCCAGATCGACCTTGCCGTTGGCGTTTGAAACGCTCACGACGTCGATGCCGCGTTCTGTGTAGGCGGCACGGCGCTCGGCGGTGGGGCTGGCCGCATAGACCAGTACCGCGCCTGGCGCGTCGAAGATGCGCGCGTTCAGGGGTGCATCGAGCCGCGAATCGACGACCACGCGCAGCGGCTGCCGCGGTGCAGGCACCAAGCGCACATCGAGCCGCGGGTTGTCGTCGCGCACCGTGCCGACGCCGGTCAGCACCGCGCTGGCGCGGCGTCGCCAGGCGTGGCCGTCGGTGCGGGCCGCCTCGCCGGTTATCCACTGGCTGACGCCGTTGGGCAGCGCGGTGCGGCCGTCGAGCGAAGCCGCCACCTTCAGCCGCACCCAGGGGTGGCCTCGCTCCATCCGCGAGAAGAAACCGATGTTCAGTTCGCGGGCGGCTTCTGCACCCACACCGCTCGTCACCTCGATGCCGGCGGCTCGCAAGCGCGCTGCGCCTTGTCCTGCCACCAGCGGGTTCGGGTCTTCGATCGCCATCACGACGCGGCCCACACCGGCCTGCACCAGCGCATCGCAGCAGGGTGGCGTGCGGCCGTGGTGGGCACAGGGTTCGAGCGTGACCACGACGGTGGCGCCACGCACCGAATGGCCATGGTCAGCCGCGTCGCGCAGCGCCATCACCTCGGCATGCGGTCCCCCGGCCTGTTGCGTGTGGCCGCGGCCGATCACCTGGCCATTGGTCGACACGATCACGCAACCGACGCGCGGGTTCGGCTCGCTCAGCGCCATGGACTGCTCTGCCAGCGCCAGCGCTTCGGCCATCCAGCGCTCGTGTGCGACAGCGGTGTCTGCAGGGGTCGAATTCATCGGCTTCGGTGGGCGGTGTCAGGGTTGGTGTGGCTCGGTGCTGATCTGTGTGGCGTTGGCCACCTCGCGGGTCTCGATTCTCGCGGCAGAGTCGCCCGGGCAGGCTTGATCGCCCTGGATCACCAGAAAGTTCTGCTGCATCAGCGACCGGTCGACGGCACTGTAGGCGGCTGGATGCTCCTCGTTGCGGTCGATCGCGCCGCTGCGGTCGAGGTCTGTCGCGTAGCGACACACCTTGTGGTCGGCGGCCGCCGTGCCGAGGCTCCAACCCAGCGGCACCAGGCTGCTGCGCCCCGACCAGCGCCCCGCAGCACCGGTGATCGGCACCACGCACTGGTAAGCGACGTAGCGCTCGCCCTGCTCGCTCCACTCGGCCACGCCGACGCTGGCTGGCATCGCGAGCAGCGGCACCGACTCGCGGCGAATGCCGTCTGCGGTGCGGTACTGCACGGTCTTCAGCGCCTCGGTGCTGCACGATGGAGAGGCTGCGCTCGCGACGCCGGTCAGTGTGACCCACAGGTTCAGGTCCAGCGGCGCATCGTTGGCTGCTTCGGCACTCGGTGGTGTCGCATTCGAGAAGCGCACGGTGCCGCTGAGCCATAGGCCGTGCAGCTCGCTGCAATGGGTCAGGTCGGCGGCGTTGAGCTGTGCCGTGGAGCGGTCGCTGGCCACGTCGGTGCAGCGCTGCGTGACCTGCGCGCTCAGGTTGTCGAACACATAGGCGACGGTGCCGGCGCCGGGTTTCAGCACGCTGCGCCCATCGCCGAGGTTCTTCGCGCTCACCGGGATGCCAGGAGCCCGCGCGTAGCCGCTGGCCGACGTGAGCCGGCTGGGCGCCAGGGTCAACGCACCCGCCAGCGCGGGGCTGACGCCTGCGACCACCGCGTTCAGCACCGCCTGCTGTGCGCTGCCGTCGCGGGCCGTCCAGGCGACGCTGACGGTGGCCGCTTTCAGGCGGGCCGAGGGGCTGTTATCGATCTGCCGGGTCAGCTGGAACACGGAGTTCAGCGCGGCGCCGTTCAAGTGCTCGACCGATGAGGTGACCGTCTCGATGCGCTCGTAGGCCGTTGCGCCCGAGGCCGCCGCGTCGGCCTGCAAGACCGCGAAGGCACGCAGCGATTCGATGTCTTCCTGTGCGATGCGCACGGCTTGCGAACGTTGGCGCGACAGGTCTGCATGCGCCTGCAGATGGCGCTGTAGTGTCGCTATCGAGAGCACGCCGCCCGCCAGCACCCCGAAGGCGAGCAGCGCTTCGATCAGCGTGACGCCGCGCTGGCGGTGGGCGCGACCGCGCGCAGGGGTCAGCGGCAAAGCGGGTGGCGTTGACATCAGAAATCCCTCCAGCTGCCGGGCACGCGGGCGACGCTGCCGGTGTGCAATTGCAGTGCACGCAGCACGGCGGCGTCGTGGTACAGGTCAGGCGTTCCATTGCCCTGGTAGGTCGATGCCGAGATCAGCGCACCGTGTACCTGCGCTTGGGCGCTGTGGGTGTCGTCCCAGCGTATGCCACTGGCATACGCCAATCCATACAGCGCCACATCGCCGTCAAGCGTCAGCGTGCCATCGACCACCAGCACCACCGGCTGCGCGGGCGAGCCCAGCGTCACCGGGCCGCTCAGATGGACATCGCCCGTGATCGAGACCATGCGGTTCGCCGCGACCCCGTTGATCGCAGCGACGACCCGCGCCGCGCACTCGCTGCGGCAGTCGATGGCCTGCACGGCGGCGTGGCTGTTCCAGTGGGCCTTGTCGACGCCGAAGTGGGTCGCAAACAGGTGGTTGCTGTCGATCGATGCCAAGGCCGCGTCCTGAGCAGACACCGAGGCACCGGCCGCGCCGCCGGGTGCTGTGGTCAGCCGCAGCGCCGAGCCGAGCAGGCTGCCGCCCGCGCGCACGGTGATGCCACCTGAGGCGACATCGGGGTTGTGCACGCCAAGCGCGGCAGTGCCGACATCGACCGAGCCCTTGACCGTCAGCGCGGCGGTCGGTGCGAGCCGCAGCCCGGGCAGCAGACCGAGCACCACCTGCAGCCGCGCCGACGCATCGGGGCGCCCTGCGGCGCCGGGGCGGCAGGGTCCCTCGGCGCTGGAACAGCCGGTCGAGGTGATGCGGATCAGGCCAGTCTGCGCCTCGGCGCTGAACTGCACCACGAACGCCGGATGCGGCAGGCCATCGCCGGGATCCACGGCATCGAGTGACGGCAGGCCGTTCGATGGGCATCGGCACGACCAGCCCGCGGCCGTGTGCACGCAGGCTGGTTGCAGCGCGATGGGCATGGTGCCCGACGTCCAGGTCACCGGTGCCAGTCGGCCAGTGTCCGGGAGGGATTGCACGAACCGCTCGCGAAACGAGGTGTCAGCGGCGTCGGTACTCGGCAGGCACTGCCCGTCGATACGCTGTGGCTGGTTGAGCTGCGCGATCGCCCATTCGATCCCGGCTTCGGCCGCTTCGAAGGCCTGCGCCGCGCGGTATTGGTTGGCCGATGCGCGCTGCTCGAACAGCACTCCACGGTTGGCGTAGGCGGCCACCAGGCACATCGCGGCAAACAGCAGCAAGGTGACCGCCAGCGCGGCGACCCCGCGCTGGCGATACGCCATGGGGCTAGAGAGGGCGGACGGTGTCATGACTCGCCTCACGCCGGGCAGTGGCCGGTCACGGTGTCGTTGCGCAGTCGCACGCGAGTGCGAACGCTGCGTTCGACGGTGGACTCGCCGATGCCAAGTGCTGTCAGCGTGAGCATCAGGCTGCGCACATGCAGTTGCGGCGGGCAGCTGGTGTCGCTGCTTGTACACGGTGCGGTGCAGGAGCCCGCCAGGCTGTGCTGTTGCTCGCTTGGCGTGATCTCGAAGCGGGTAACCCTCATCGTCGTGATGTCGGTCATCGCCTGCCACGGCGAGGTGCCCAACTTCAGTTCGAGCACGCCGTTGCGCAGGCGATAGCCGAACTGCTCGTTGTCGTCGACAAGATGGTTTTCCACCGCGTCGCGTGAATAGCGGAACGCGATGGTGGGAGCGGCGGCGGTCGATGTCGTCATCACGGTGTACGGATTGACCGCCGGGCCAGGCGCACCTGCCATCGCCTCTCGCTGCCACACGCCGTGATCGGCCGCACCCCAATAGCCGACGCGCCGCAGGTCGCGTGCCATCAGGTCGGCGGTGGCGCGCAGGTCCTGCATAGGCGGCTTTGCGCGATCAGCATGCGGCTGTCTCTCAGGTGGATCAGCAGTGTCGTCAGGCTGGCGCCGACGATGAACAAGCCGATCGTGATGCCGATCAGCAGCTCGACCAGCGACACGCCGGCTTGCTGCCGCGTGCGATTCGTCGCCAGCGTGTTCATCTCACAGTCTCCAGCACCGGCTGTTGACGGCCGCCACGTTGTCGGTTGCCTCGGTGGCCCCGGAGGCGTAGACGACGTTGAGCCCGTCGACCGTGAGCTGCAGGTGCCGACAACGCACGTCTTGTTGCTGGCTGCCGATGGCCGAAGCGTGCACCACATAGCCGTGGGCTGATGGGTTCAGCACCGCAATCTCGTAGTGCCGAAATGGCGCGGTGCTGCCCAGGCCGAGTTGCGACAGTTCGCCGTAGCGGGGGTGCTCCGAGCGGAACCGTTCTTGCAGCAGTTGCACCTTCATCAACGCCAGCAGCGCATCGGTGCGGCGGGTGCTGGTCACCGTGCTGCTGAACGCAGGGTAGGCGATCGACGACAGCACGCCGACGATGGCCAGGCAAATCATCAGTTCGATCAGCGTGAAGCCTTGCACTTTGCGGTGCAGGCAGCGTGGTTGCGAAAGCGATGCAGGCAGTGACATGGCGGTCTCCTCGGTGGGTGAAGGATCAGCAGGTGCGGTAGCCAGGCAAAGCCGGGCTGCTGCTGGGGGTGCAGGTGCGCACGCGCCCCAACACGTTGACGATGTGGTGGATGGCACCGGCTGTCGTCGACACCACCCGCAGCGTGCCGGTGGGTGTGCTGGTGCCGTGCAGTGGATCGAACAGGATCGACGAGACATTGGCCTGCACGCTGAGGCCGCTCGGGGTGGGCACACTCACTGTCTTCAGCTGCACCGCATCGCCGGTGCAGACGGCGGCGGTCGTGTGGGCGGCACAGGAACACTGGTTGCGCGCGCCGCTGTGCACCACGTAGCAGCTGCCCCAGGCAGCGCTGTACAGGCTCAGGCGCAGTGGCTCGTTGCGCCACACCGCTGCGCTGCGCGTGAATTGAACATCGGTCGCCAGCTGAGCCGCCAGACTGGCCAAACGCTGGCGCTCGATCAGGCCGCTGAAGCTCGGGGCGGCCCCGCAGACCAGCACCGTGAGGACGGCCAGCGTGACGGCCGCTTCGATCAGCGTGATGCCGCGCTGCTGCTTCGTGGTGGGGGGTGTGGGATGCCGTGAGTCCATGGGCTCACTGTAGGAATCACGCACGGGCTGCGCGACCCCTGGAGGTGGGGTCAGGCCGTCCTCGGGGGAGGGCCCTCGCTCGGGGGAGACGGCTGCGGCGGCAGGCGCCCGGCGGTGGCGCGCGCGAGTCGCTCGCGGGGGCTCAGATGTCGCGAATCAGTTGCCTGAATTCGTCGACGTCTTCAAAGCTGCGGTACACCGAGGCGAAGCGCACGTAGGCGACTTTGTCGATGCGCTTGAGCTCGCGCATCACCAGTTCACCCAGTCGCGTCGACGGCACTTCCTTGGCGCCGCTGTTGAGGATCTTTTCCTGCATGCGCTCCAGGGCCGCGTCGATCTGCTCCACGCTGACCGGCCGCTTGCGCAGCGCCAGCGTCATCGATGCACGCAGCTTCGACAGGTCGAATTCGGCGCGCGTGCCGTCTTTCTTGACGACGGCAGGCAGTGCAATTTCGGCGCGCTCGTAGGTGGTGAAACGCTTGTCGCAGCTGTGGCAGCGCCTGCGGCGGCGCACCACGTCGCCTTCGTCGGATTCACGCGTCTCGACGACCTGCGTGTCTTCGTGGCTGCAGTAGGGACAACGCATGCGCGCTCAGCCGCGGTCACCGCCGGGGCGCCCCCAGGTGGCCGCGGCTGAGCGC
>JAKFUQ010000169.1 GCA_021732645.1 Rhizobacter sp.
CGTCCACCGGCAGCAGCATGCCGACGGCGTTGTGGTTGGCGGCGCACAGCACGAAGGGCGCGCCGCGCTCGGCCAGCGCTACCAGCAGGTTGTTGGTGTAGCTCAGGCCATGCGCGTTGGCGATGACGGCGGCGATGTCGTCGAGAGGTACCTGGCCGAGTTCCTTCCGCTCTCCCTCGGTATCCTGCACGACCATGAAGCCCCGCGACAGCGACAGGTGCCTGCGGTCATCGGCCACTTCGACGATGCGGCCGATCATGGTGATCAGGGCTTGAAGCCGGGGTCGCGGAGGTCGCCGATCTCGGAGACGGTCACACGCCGACCCATTGACTTCTGCATCGAGCCGGCGGTGAAGGAACCGTACACGAGCGACGCATCTTTGGCGTCCTCTCGCTTGCGAACGTTGGCGTCCCGGTGCTCTGCAACAAAGATCGAACCGATGCTCTTGATCTTCTGCACCTGGAGGATGCGGACCGCACCTTTGAACTCTGCCTTCACGATGTCGCCGTTCATCAGACGCATCACCAACGGTCTTCCGTTCTGTGCAAGTGTCGGATGCCGCAGCCGCGGCAAGCCCTGTTCCAGGACGATGCGATGCGCCTCGAAAGTCGAGATCACATCGCTCTCCCACTTGCCCTCCTCGTTGCGCCAGATCTCGATGCAGTAGTTGCTATCGCCCTTGTAGCCCTTGTACGGAAGTGGAGCGCCATCGTCGCCTAGGCTATGCCGCTCCTCCGCCCGCTTGGACCGCATCTCGATGACCGACAGCTTCTCGATCACACGCACACGCCGCGGCCCGCCGTCGGCCTTGAGGCTTTCGATCCGCGTCGCGAACTCCTTGCCGACTAGGCCAGCTGTTCGTTCCAGCAGCCACTGCCGACTGGGCTCGTCGGCAAAGCTCTTCTTCTCGACCTCGTCAGCACTCTTGAAGCTGTCAACCATGACGCGGTGTACGACCTCGCCATTACCGCGCAGCCCATAGGCCGTGTCGTTGTGCAGCGCACCTTCGTGACCGTGGTCCGGCTTGTGGCTGACGATGACGTTGCTCACGCCCCGCTCCACATGGTCGCGGTAGGTCGGCCACGGGTCCGGCATCCCAGCGACGAGTCGTTGAAGTCCCATCTCGCGCGCATCGGCGCTGGCCTTGGCAAAGCGCTGCAGCATGCCCTGATCTGTCACGCCGATCACCGCCGCGTCGATGGCGTGGTGCCGGTGGTCGTCGCGGTTCTTCTCGCCCGTTGGTGACAGCAGCTTGCTCAATCCGAATAGCCCGCGAAGCATGGCTGTCATCCTGCCGGGGATGACACGGACGCGGTTGGCTGGACAGATCAGCGACAGGTACTCCTTGGCGATACGCGATAGATAAGCCGTGTCGGTCAGTGCACGGGCAAGGAAGCTCTCATCCTCCTTGAGCCAGCGCTGGTAGCCGTCGGGCGCAAAGCGCTTACGCTTACTTGGCGACATCAACGCCGCGCGCTGCAGAATCGCTTCGTAGTCGTAGGCTGCAGGCGAGTTGCCGAACGCATCGAAGGGCGCGCGATTGCCTTTGTCGCGGTTGGCTCGGCGCAGCGCCACAGTCTTGTTGTTCAGGCTGTCGTCCAGCGTCATCGAGAACGGCAGAATGTGCTCGATTTCCACCTCGCCAGAGAACAGCATCGCCATGCCGATGTGTTCACCGGTGTACGGGCAGCAGCGGTTGGCAGCATCGCCCGGGTTCAGCTCAGTCCACAAGCGCATGCGCTGCAAGTCGTCGCGGGTTGGCTCACGGCCCGACAGTCCGGGCAGCGTGCGAATCGTGTTGCGGAAGTGCTCGTTCTGCTTCTGCCGCTCGGCCTGACGCTCGTTCTCCTCCTTGCGTTGTTCCTGCCCCTGCTTGAGTTCCCGAGCGACTTCGACGATGACCTCGGACGGGTGACCGTAGCGCTTGATCAGCGCATTGACGACCTTGCGCAACTCGTTCAGGCCGATGTGCACCGTCGGGTTGGCGATGCGGCCGAACCGTTTCTCGGGAAGATCGTCAGCCGTGGCGCGTGGATCGGCGAATCCGACATGGCGTTGCAGCGCCTCACCGTAGTAGGGCAGCGCGTCGAGCACCTCGCCAGTCTGCTCGGCATGAGAGATCGCGCTGTGATGGCCGAAACCGGCGCGTCGCACCGCGTCTGCATAAGTCACCACCTCGCGCTGCAGTTCCGGCAGTACGCGGTCGAGCGCCGCGCGGCTGAGGTTGCCATAGCCTTCGGGCAGTCCGGTTGCCGCAATGTTCTCGGCCGTGGCTTCGTCGGTATTGACCTCGTCGATAAGCCACTTCACCAGTGCACTCTCACTGCCCTGATTGAGCAGTTGAAGCACGACCATGTCCTGCAGCTCGTGGCGCAACCCGTGCCAGCGCTCACCGAAGCAGTCTGTCGCGGCGAGTGCCTTGGTCGTGGCGTTGCCCTTGAGTCGATCGCGCTTCGCGTCCTGCAGGTTGAACTTCGTGTGCCCCGGCAGCTTCAGCGCCTTGAGCATCTTGGTGAACGTCACGTCGCCTTGCTCTAGCAGCGCGGCCAGCGTGTCGCGTTGGATCAACGCCAACGGCTGCTCCTGCAACTGTGGCGTGAGTAGGCGAAGGTTGTTCAACTCTTGGTAGATGCGGAAGCGCTGCGTGCTCGGCAATGCAAGCGGCGCGCGCTCCTCGGTCGAAATCAGTGTGCAGCGACCTGGCCTCACGGGCCGTAGCGGGCGCTGGTGGAGCAGGGTGTCGCGCAAGTTGTCGCGCTTGGCATCGGTGAAGAACGCAGGGTCGAACCCAGCCTGCGTTGCCCACAACCGGTCGAATTCCTCCGCGACCATCGCCCGGTCGATGTAGAGGTCGTAAGCCCGGTCCTTGACACTCTTGCCGCGCAGCCTTGCCCGCACGCTTTCACGTCGGTTGTGTCGCTCGGCCAACCACTCGCCGACCGTCCGCGCTCCCTTGGAGGTGAGTTCCTCACGCAACTTGCGAATCGCGGACTTCAGCAGCCCACTTTCGTTGTCCTTCTTGTCCGTCTTGCGATTGCTCTGGAAGCCGCGGCGCTGGTTCAGGTGAAAGAGGGCGCGGCCGAACTGCGCCGGCGTCAGCGGCTTGTCGAGACCGTCGCGCCGCAGCGCGTAGGGGTTCAGCGGTTCGAGTGCCTTCTGCTGAGCCGTGTTCTGCGGCCAGAAGCCCAGCTCAATCAGAGCGCGCTGCAGCCGAGCCTTGCGCTTGAGCAGGCGGTCGCGCCGTCGCCGCATCTGCCGCGCGAGCCGCCGTGTGACGGCCAGCGAGCTGCCATCCTTCGGATTGCGGCCATCCGAGAAGATGCGCGACCCCATGCGGATTACCGCGCAAGGGTTGGCCTCCGGGTCGAGCCGTATCAGGCACCAGCCAATTGACGTTGTTCCGATATCGAGAGCCAGCCGATAGCTCATGCGACGCAGCATGTTGTTTCCTTACACATTGACACGTGATGGGCACAAGGATATCTTCGACCACGTTAGATGCTCGGGATATGAGCTCTGTCCGCTAACAAGCTGATGCTGCGTAAGCAGATAGATGCACCAAATGGAAAGGCCGCTAAATGCGGCCTTTCGTCTTTTTGGGTCCGCTGCGTACATGCTTTCCGCGCACGTGCCTCAAAGGGTTTGGGTGCCGTGTCATGTTGAAAACACGGATACGGTGATAAGGTGGATTCAAATCACTATCTTTTGGAGCTTTCAATGTTGAACCCCGTGTCTTGCCGCCGCTGGATGTCCGCGGCGCCCCTGGTGCTGGCGGCGCTGTTTGCCTCGCCGGCTCAGGCGTACAGCAGCCTGATCGTCTTCGGTGACAGCCTGTCTGACAGCGGCAACAACGCGGCAGCGCTGTTTGGCGTGGGATATCTCCCGACGGCACCTGCGGCCATCACCGGCAACACCTTTGTGGCGCTGCTTCCGTCCAGTGCTGGCACCTACTCCGACGGGCCGGTGTGGGTGCAGACCGTTGCCACTACGCTGGGTGTCAACGCCTCGCCGTCGCTGCTCGGCGGCACCAATTACGCCTCGGGCGGCGCTGAAACCAGCCGCATGGATCCGGTCCCTGGCCTCGGCGGCGTGACCACCTTCAGCCTGAAAAGTCAGGTCGATTTCTACCTGAGCACCTTGGGCAGCGCAGGCGCACCCAGCGATGCGCTCTACGTGGTGCAGGGCGGCGGCAACAACGTGCGGCGCTTGCTGGAAACCGGAGCGGCGTTCAACCCCGTCGCCGTGGCCGAGGAGGCGGCGGCTTATGCGAGCGACGTCGGCGGCTTCGTCGATGCACTGCAATGGGCGGGCGCGCAGAACATCCTGGTGTGGAACACACCGAACGTGGGATTGACGCCAGCGGCGCTGTCCTTCGGGCCTGCGGGATCGTCATTCGCCAGCTCGATTGCGGCACAGTTCAACACGTCGCTGGCGACCCGTCTGGCAGGAGAGGCTGGCGTGCACACCTTCGATGTCTTCGCTGCGTTCAGCGGCCTGGCTGCGAATGCTGCTGCGTTCGGCCTCACCAACGTCACCGACGCTTGCGGTAACAACGCAGTGGGCTGCGGTTCGAATCCGCTGTTTTGGGATGCCATTCATCCCACGGCGGCGGGGCACCAACTGTTGGCCGCCGGTGTGCTGGCCTTGACCGTGCCGGTGCCGGAGCCCTCGACCTACGCGATGTTTCTCATCGGCCTGGCCTGCTGTGGCTGGGTGGTGCGCCGCCGTCGGGGTTGATTTCCCTGCGCTGGAGGCGACAAGGGGCCGCAGGGCCCCTTTTTCACCGCCGCTGTTTCATACGCTGAATTCGATGTTGTCGATCAGCCGTGTGGCACCCAGCCGCGCGGCGCCGAGTGCGACCCACGCGCCCTGGCGCTCTTCGTCGCCAGCGGGTGCGCTCAGGTCGGTTTGGCGGCGCACGGTCAGGTAGTCGGGCTGCCAGCCGAGTGCTGCAAGCGAGTCCAGGGCGTGCGCCTCCAACAGCGCCAGGGGCGCCACGCCGTCGGCGAACCGATCGGCCAGCGTGCGCAGCGCCTGCGCCAGTTCGGTCGCCTTGGCGCGCTCGGCGGCGCTGAGGTAGCCGTTGCGTGACGACAGCGCCAGGCCGTCGTCGGCGCGCGAGGTCTCGGCCGCTTCGATGACGATGGGCAGCGCCAACTGCTGCGTCATCCGGCGGATCACCAACAGCTGCTGGTAGTCCTTTTTGCCGAACAGCGCGACACGCGGCTGCACCGCGTTGAAGAGCTTCATCACCACCGTGCTCACGCCACGGTAGAAGCCCGGCCGGAAGTGGCCCTCGAGGATGTCGGCCAGCGCCGGGTCGGGGTGCACCTGGAAGGTTTGCGGCTCGGGGTACATCTCGTGCTCGTCGGGTGCGAACACGATGTCGCAGCCCGCCGGTCGCAGCAGTTCGCCATCGCGCTGCAGCGTGCGCGGGTAGCGGTCGAAATCTTCGTGTGGCGCGAACTGCAGGCGGTTGACGAAGATGCTGACCACCACCGGCAGGCCGTGTGCCGCTGCCTGGCGCACCAGTGCGAGGTGCCCCTCGTGCAGGTTGCCCATGGTCGGCACGAAGGTGCAGGTGCCGGGCACCGGCAGGGCGGCGCGCAGCGCGGCGATGGTGTGCACGGTCAACATGGTCAGCGCTGCCCGGCCGCCCGAAGGCGCTGACGCGCCCCCTCGGGGGGCAGTGAACAAAGTGAGCGTGGGGGCAACATCCTAGTAGCCGTGCAGCGCCGGGTCCGGGAAGCGGCGCGCCTTCACGTCGGCCACATAGGTTGCGATCGCGTCCTCGATCGACGCGGCACCCTTCATGAAGTCGCGCACGAAGCGCGGCTGCCTGCCGTGGCCCAGGCCCAGCATGTCGTGCAGCACCAGTACCTGGCCCGAACAACCGACGCCCGCGCCGATGCCGATGGTGGGAATGGGCAGGCCGGCGGTGATGGCGGCGCCCACTGCCGAGGGCATCAGCTCCAGCACCAGCATCGCGGCACCGGCGTCGGCCAGCTGCTGCGCGTGCAGGCGCAGCGTGGCGGCCGATGCGTCGTCCTTGCCCTGGATGCGGTAGCCGCCCAGCGCGTGCACCGATTGCGGCGTCAGCCCCAGGTGCGCGCAGACCGGGATGCCGCGCTGCGTGAGGAAGTGCACCGTGTCGGCGGTCCAGCCACCGCCTTCGAGCTTGACCATGTGGGCACCGGCCTGCATCAGCACGGTGGCGCCTTCCATCGCCTGCGCGGGGGACTGCTGGTAGCTGCCGAACGGCAGGTCGCCGATGACCCAGGCGCTGCGGTTGCCCTGTGCGACACAGCGTACGTGGTAGGCCATGTCGGCCAGCGTCACCGGCAGCGTGCTGCCCAGGCCTTGCAGCACCATGCCGAGCGAATCGCCGATCAACAGGCAATCAACGCCGGCGTGGTCGAGCACGCGGGCGAAGGCGGCGTCGTAGCAGGTCAGCATGCTGATCGGCTCGCCGGCCGCATGCATGTCGCGCAGGCGGTGCAGCGTGACCGGCTTGCGACCGGTTGCGGGCGCGTCGGGGGAGGGATGGACGCTCATGAGCTTGCGGGTGCGGGTGCCGAGATGCGCTGGTTCACGCGGCGCGCATGCCCAGCGTTTCCAGAAGTGCCTGATCGGCCGTGACGTCGGGGTTGCCGGTCACCAGCAGCTTGTCGCCGTAGAAGATCGAGTTGGCACCGGCCACAAAGCACAGCGCTTGCACCGCATCGCCCAGCGCCTGGCGGCCGGCCGACAGCCGCACGCGGGTGCGCGGCATGGTGATGCGTGCGGCGGCGATCGTGCGCACGAATTCGAACGGGTCGAGCGGCGCCTGTTCCGCCAGCGGCGTGCCGGCGACCGGCACCAGGTGGTTGATCGGCACCGACTCGGGGTAGGGCTCCATGTTGGCCAATTCGGCAATGAGCGCGGCACGTTGGGTGCGCGACTCGCCCATGCCGACGATGCCGCCGCAGCACACCTTCACGCCGGCGCCGCGCACCCGCTGCAGCGTGTCGATGCGGTCCTCGAACTGGCGCGTCTGCACGATGTCGGCGTACTTGTCTGGCGCGGTGTCGATGTTGTGGTTGTAGTAGTCGAGTCCGGCGTCGCGCAGGGCTTCAGCATGGCCGTCGCCCAGCATGCCCAACGTGGCGCAGGTCTCAAGCCCCAGGCCCTTCACCGCGCTGATCAACTGCGCCACCTTCTCGATGTCGCGGTCCTTCGGCCAGCGCC
>JAKFUQ010000295.1 GCA_021732645.1 Rhizobacter sp.
ACCGCGATGACCTTGATCGGCGCTTTCTTGGCCACGCGCGATGACGGTGCCGACTGCGACTTGCGGGCCGGTGTCTTGGCAGCTGTACCGGCGGTGGACTTCACGCCCACGGTGCGCGTGACGCCTGTCTTCACCGGCGTGGCGGCGCGCTTGGCGGGCGCTGCCGTCTTGGTGGCCACTGCGCGGCGTTTCGCCGCGGGTGCGGCCGTCTCAGGTTCGGGGGCTCGCACAGCGGTCTTGCGGGCTGGGGCTTTCTTCGCTGGTGCCTCGGCAGATGTTGCAGCCGCGGCCTTGCGCGCAGGCGCTTTCTTCTTCGGCTCTGGCGCAATCTCTTCGGCCTTCACCAGCCGCTTCGGCGCGGTGTCGAGCTTCAGCTTGACAGGCTTCTCGCCCCAGATTTCTTCGAGGTGGTAGTACTCGCGGATGTTGGGCTGCATCAGGTGCACGACCGCTGCGCCGCAGTCGACGATGATCCATTCGCCGTTGACCTCGCCTTCGGTGCGCGGCACCGGAAAGCCTGCCTGCTTGACCGCGTCGCGCACGCTGGCGGCCAGCGATTTCGTCTGCCGGTTGCTGGTGCCCGAGGCGATGATCACGCGCTCGAACAGCGACGACAGGTGTTCGGTGTCGAACACGAGGATGTTCTGGCCCTTGACGTCTTCCAGCCCATCGACGATGACGCGTTGCAGTTTCTTGATGTCCATTCAGCTCCTGATGCGCCAGCCGGCGCGTGCCTCGAAATGCGTGGGGTTCGGTGAGGTCACCGATACAGCCCGTGTTGGTCAATATAGCGCGCCACCTGTTTCGGCACCATCTGGTCGATGGGCAGGCCGGCAGCGCAGCGGGCGCGCACCTCGGTGGATGACAACGTCATCGGTGGCATAGCGATGGCGCACACCGCGCCCGACGAGGGCGCAACGGCGGGCACACCGGGGCGGCCCGCCACGGCCAGTGTGACCAGATTGCGAAGTTCATCAACGCCATGCCAGGTCGGCAGGCCGGCCTGCTGATCCTGACCGACGATCAGAAACCATTGCGCGCCGGGTTGCGCCGCTTGCAGCGCGCGCACGGTGTCTAACGTGTAGCTCGGGCCCGGCCGATCCAGCTCGATGCGGTCCAGCACGAAGCGCGGCTCGCCTTCGATCGCCAGCGCGACCATCGCCGCGCGGTGCACCGCCGCCGTCAAGGTGCGTGTCTTCTGCCAGGGATGTCCGGCCGGAATCCAGCGGACCTGGTCGAGTGCCGCATCGCGCAGCGCCGCATGCGCCAGCGCCAGGTGCGCGCTGTGCACCGGGTCGAAGCTGCCACCGAACAGGCCGATGCGCTTCAAACGGACCAGTCTGCCCAGTCACGCGGCCGCAGGAAGTCGCTGTACAGCCGCGCTTCCGGCGTCCCGGCTTCGGGCTTCCAGTCGTAGCGCCACTTCACGATCGGCGGCATCGACATCAGGATGCTTTCGGTGCGCCCGCCCGACTGCAGGCCGAACAGCGTGCCGCGGTCGAACACCAGGTTGAACTCGACATAGCGTCCGCGGCGGTAGGCCTGGAAGTCGCGTTCGTGCTCGGTGTACGGCATGGCCTTGCGGCGCTGCACGATCGGCAGGTAGGCGTCGACCATCGCGTTGCCCACCGCCTGCATCATCTCGAAGCTGCGGTCGTAGCCCAGCTCGGCGAAGTCGTCGAAGAACACACCGCCGATGCCGCGCGGCTCGTTGCGGTGCTTCAAGAAAAAGTACTCATCGCACCAGGTCTTGAAGCGCGGGTACTTGTCGTCGCCGAACGGCGCCAGCGCATCGCGGTTGACGCGGTGAAAGTGGGCCGCGTCTTCCTCGAAGCCGTAGTACGGCGTCAGGTCCATGCCGCCGCCGAACCAGACCACCGGCGCCTTGCCTTCGGGCAGCGAAGCGAAGGAGCGCACGTTCATGTGCACGGTCGGCACATACGGGTTGCGTGGGTGCATCACCAGCGACACGCCCATCGCCTCGAACGGCGCGCCGGCCAACTCGGGCCGGTGCTGTGTGGCCGACGGCGGCAGCTTCGGGCCGCGCACATGCGAGAAATTGCAGCCGCCACGCTCCAGCAGATCACCGCCCTCGATCAGGCGCGAGCAGCCATCGCCCTGCAACCGCTCGGACGGCTCACGCACCCAGCTGTCGCTGCGGAATTTCTCACCACCTTCGCGCTCGAGCGCGCCGATGATGCGGTCCTGCAAACCCAGCAGATAGTCTCGAACGGCTTGTGTGCTCATGGTCAGAAGGGGTTCAGCGCTTGACGGCGCGGTGGCCGATGTCTTTGCGGTACTGCATCCCGTCGAAGCGGATCGGCTGCAGCAGTTCATAAGCGCGGAGTTGGGCCTGCTTCACCTAATCAGACAGCACCGTCACGCACAGCACGCGCCCGCCTGAGGTCAACAACTTGCCGTCGCGCAGTTCGGTACCGGCGTGGAACACGATGCCGTCGGCGGCTTCGGCCGGGATGCCCTGGATCGCATCGCCCTTGCGCGGCGTCATCGGGTAGCCGCCGGCCGCGACGACCACACCGAGCGCCACGCGGCGGTCCCAGTGCAGCTCGACCTCATCGAGCGTGCCGTCGGTGGCATGCGCGAACAGATCGAACAGATCGCTCTTGAGGCGCATCAGGATCGGCTGCGTTTCCGGGTCGCCGAGGCGGCAGTTGAATTCGACAGTGCGCGGCTGGCCCTGCGCATCGATCATCAGGCCGGCATAGAGGAAGCCGGTGAACGGGATACCGTCTTTCGCCATGCCTTCGATGGTCGGCAGGATGATTTCCTGCATCACCTTCGCGTGCACATTGGGCGTGACGACCGGCGCTGGCGAATACGCGCCCATGCCGCCGGTGTTCGGGCCCTCGTCGCCGTCGAGCAGGCGCTTGTGGTCCTGGCTGGTGGCGAGCGACACGACGTTCTTGCCGTCGCACATCACGATGAAGCTGGCCTCCTCGCCTTCGAGGAACTGCTCGATCACGACGCGCGGCACATCGTTGTGCTTCACATCGAGGCTGGCGCCGCTGGCATCGCTGCCCAGCATCCAGGCTATCGCCTCGTGCGCCTGCGCCAGCGTGGTCGCCACCACCACGCCCTTGCCGGCCGCCAGTCCATCGGCCTTGATGACGATGGGCGCGCCCTGCTGGTCGACGTAGACGTGGGCCTGTGCCGCGGCGGTGAAGGTTTCATACGCGGCGGTCGGGATCTGGTGCCGCTTCATGAAGGCCTTGGCAAAGGCCTTCGAGCTTTCAAGCTGCGCCGCCGCTTTCGTGGGGCCGAAGATGCGCAGCCCGCGCGCGCGGAAGAAGTCGACGATGCCGCCGGCCAGCGGGTCTTCCGGGCCGACCACCGTCAGCGCAATCTTCTCGCGCTCGGCGAAGTCGGCCAGGTCCTTGAAGTCGTTCAGCGGCAGGTTGTGCAGCCGAGGGTCGCTGCCGGTGCCGCCATTGCCCGGCGCCACGTAAACCGTCTGCACCTTGGTCGACTGCAGCAGCTTCCAGGCGATCGCGTGCTCGCGGCCGCCGGAGCCGATCACGAGGACCTTCATACCGAACTCCGCCGAGCCGCCTCAAGGAGGTCGGGCGCCCCCTCGGGGGGCAGCGAGCAAACGCGAGCGTGGGGGCTCATTCCGACAACTCGGCGTTGTGAAAGACGGACTGCACGTCGTCCAGGTCTTCGATCGCGTCGAGCAGCTTCTGCATGCGGATCGCATCCTCGCCGGTGATTTCCACCGTGTTCTCGGCCCGCATCGTCACTTCAGCCACCTCGGGTTTCAGGCCAGCGGCTTCGAGCGCTGCCTTGATAGATTCGAAATCGTGCGGCGAGGTGATCACCTCGATCGCGCCGTCGGCGTCGGTGACGACGTCGTCGGCGCCGGCCTCCAGCGCCACCTCCATCACCTTGTCTTCACTGGTACCGGGCGCGAAGACCAGCTGCCCGCAGTGCTTGAACTGGAAGGCCACCGAACCTTCGGTGCCCAGGTTGCCGCCGTACTTGCTGAACGCATGGCGCACCTCGGCCACGGTGCGCACCTTGTTGTCGGTCATCGTGTCGATGATCACCGCGGCGCCAGCGATGCCATAGCCCTCGTAGCGAATCTCGTCGTAGTGCACGCCTTCGAGGTTGCCGGTGGCCTTGTCGATGTTCTTCTTGACGGTGTCGGCCGGCATGTTGGCCGCCTTGGCCTTGTCGACCGCCAGCCGCAGCCGCGGGTTCAGTGCCAGATCGGCACCGCCCAGGCGGGCCGCGACGGTGATTTCACGGATGACGCGCGTCCAGACCTTGCCGCGCTTCTCGTCCTGGCGGCCCTTGCGGTGCTGGATGTTGGCCCACTTGGAATGTCCGGCCATGAATTGATGTCTCCTGTGCAGTGACCACGCTAGGAAGGCCTGCTTGTTGGATAGACTGTAATTTTACGTGTCCGCCCCGGCGTGATCCTGCGCTGGCGCCTGCCCTTCCCCTCACCCACTGGAGCAGCCCCATGGCCGAGCCGATCCTGGTTGCCAAGCATGGCGACACCGAGTGCTTCCTGTTGCCCGCCCTCGCCAACCGCCACGGGCTGATCACTGGCGCCACTGGCACGGGCAAGACGATCACGCTGCAGACGCTGGCCGAGAACTTCAGCCTGATCGGTGTGCCGGTCTTCATGGCCGATGTGAAGGGCGACCTGACCGGCATCACGCAGGCGGGCAAGGTCAGCGACAAGCTGGCCGCAGTGCTGAAAGAGCGCGGCCTGGCCACGCCCACCTCGGCCGCCTGCCCTGCCACGCTGTGGGACGTGTTTGCGGGTGACCCCCAAGCCGTGAAAACCGCCCAGGGTCACCCGGTGCGCGCCACCGTCAGCGACATGGGCCCGCTGATGCTGGCGCGCATGCTGGCGTTGAACGAAACGCAGCAAGGCGTGCTGAGCCTGGTCTTCAAGATCGCCGATGACAACGGCCTGCTGCTGCTCGACCTGAAAGACCTGCGCGCGATGCTGCAGCACGTGGGCGAGAACGCCAGCCAGTTCACCACCGAATACGGCAACGTCAGCGCGGCCAGCGTCGGCGCGATCCAGCGCGGGCTGCTGCAGATCGAGGAACAGGGCGGTGACCGCTTCTTCGGCGAGCCGATGCTCAACATCGCCGACTTCATGCAGACCGTGGACGGCAAGGGCGTGATCAACATCCTCGCCGCCGATCAGTTGATGAACAGCCCGCGGCTGTACTCGACCTTCCTGCTGTGGATGCTCAGCGAGCTGTTCGAGCAGCTGCCCGAGGTGGGCGACCTGGAGCAGCCGAAGCTGGTGTTTTTCTTCGACGAGGCGCACCTGTTGTTCAAGGAAGCACCCACCGCGCTGGTCGAACGCATCGAGCTGGTGGTGCGGCTGGTGCGCAGCAAGGGCGTGGGCGTCTACTTCGTGACGCAGAACCCGCTGGACATTCCCGACACCGTGCTCGCGCAGTTGGGCAACCGGGTGCAGCACGCGCTGCGCGCCTTCACGCCGCGCGACCAGAAAGCGGTGAAAGCCGCAGCCAGCACGATGCGCGCGAAGCCAGGGCTGGACATCGAGACCGCCATCACCGAACTGGCGGTGGGCGAGGCGCTGGTCAGCTTCCTCGACACCAAGGGCCGGCTCAGCATCACCGAGCGGGTGTTCGTGCTGCCGCCGGGCAGCCAGATCGGGCCGATCACGCCGGCCCAGCGGCAGGTGCTGATCACCAATTCGCTGGTGGCAGGGGTGTATGAAAAAGCGATCGATCGGGAGTCAGCCTACGAGAAGATCAAGGGGCGGGCCACGGCGGCGGCAGCGGAGGCAGCAGCAGCATCGACTCAACAGGCTCCGGCCCCCTCAGGCACCGCTGCCGCACCGGCCGAAGCCAGCGGCGGCGGCATGTTCGGTGGACTGAGCGATGTTCTCTTCGGCAGCACCGGCCCGCGCGGTGGCGTGCGCGACGGGCTGGCCACGTCGATGGCGAAATCGGCCGTGCGCACCATGGGCTCCACCGTCGGCCGCGAGATCATTCGCGGCGTGTTGGGCAGCCTGCTCGGCGGCCGCCGACGATGAATCTGCTCAAGCGGGTGCTGCTGGCCTTGCTGGCGTCGGCGGTGATTGCGCTGGTGGCGGGCCAGTTGGGCTGGCTGGCCGGCCCGGTACCCGCCGACCTGGGCGTGCGCGAGGGGCGTTTGAAACCGCCGGCACGTGTGCCCAACAGTGTGTCCAGCCAGGCCGACCCCGCCAGCAGTTCACACATCGAACCGCTGCCCGCCCGATTCGGTGACCGCGAGGGCCGTGCCACGCTGGCGGCTCTGCAGGCGATCGTGCAGGCGATGCCAGGCGCTGCGATCGTGAAGGTCGATGGTGCTTACCTTTACGCCCAGTTCACCCACACCTGGTTTCGTTTCGTCGATGACACCGAGTTCTGGTTCGATGCCAACGCGGGCCTCGTCCAGGTGCGTTCGGCGTCGCGGCTGGGCGAGAGCGACCTGGGCGTCAACCGCGCCCGCATCGAGGCGATACGGGCGCAGCTGGCCGCCACGCCCTGACGGGTCGAGTGACCCGCCCGGCATGCCTGGGCATCAACGACGCTGCCCGCGATCGTCGCGGCGGTCGTCACGGTCGTCGCGTCGGTCATCACGGCGGTCATCGCGGTGATCGCGCCGGTCATCACGGTCGTAGTGGCCATGTCCGCGGCCGTGGCCACCGTGGCGGTGATCCCAGCGGTCACGCCCCGAATGCGCGTAGCGGTACGGCACATATCCGTAGGGCGCATAGACATAGGGCCGCTGATAGACGACGCGCGGGGGCGGCGCATAAATCACCGGCGGCACCACATGGACGCGAGGCGCATAGCGGTGACCGCGGTCATGGCCATGTCCGTACCCGCTGGAAATCACCGCGCCGATGTACGGGTCGCCGATCGATACCGACCAGTTGATGTTGTCGCGTGCTTGGGCAACGCCCACGCTGGACAAGGCGATCGCCGCCGCAGCGGCCAGGAACAGTTGCTTCTTCATGGTGGGTCTCCTTGCACACCGATGTGGTGTGTGCATCTACAACGTCGAGCGCAGTGGCCATCGTTGACCCAGGGCGTGTGAAGGCAGGTAAAGACATGTGAAGCGACGCAGCACAAGCCCGCCCGCAAGCCGCTGGGCCACAATGACTGCGATGGGTGACAAGGGATAATTCCGCATGACCGCACC
>JAKFUQ010000253.1 GCA_021732645.1 Rhizobacter sp.
GTACCACGCGGGGCTCGATGCCGATGTGCGGCGGCGGCATCAAGACCGCTTCCTGCGCGAGGAAGGGCTGGTGATGGTGGCCACCATTGCGTTCGGCATGGGCATCGACAAGCCCGATGTGCGCTTCGTCGCCCACCTCGACCTGCCGAAGAACATCGAGAGCTATTACCAGGAAACGGGCCGCGCCGGCCGCGACGGCCTGCCCGCCGATGCCTGGATGGCCTATGGCCTGGCCGACGTGGTCAACCAGCGCCGCATGATCGACGACAGCCCGGCGGCCGACGAGTTCAAGCGCGGCCAGGTCGGCAAGCTCGAAGCGCTGCTGGCGCTGGCCGAGACGCACGACTGCCGCCGCGTGCGGCTGCTGGCCTACTTCGGCGAGCCCAGCGTGCGTTGTGCCGCGCACCAGAACGCCTGCGACAACTGCCTGAGCCCGCCGGTCACCTGGAACGCGACCGAGGCGGCGCGCAAGGCGCTGAGTTGCATCTACCGCTTCCACCAGAACGGCGGCCAGCGCTTCGGCGCCGGGCACCTGATCGATGTGCTGCGCGGCAAGGTGACCGACAAGGTGACGCAGCATGGTCACGCCACGCTTTCGACCTTCGGCATCGGTGCCGACGTCTCCGAAGGGCAGTGGCGCGCGGTGCTGCGGCAGTTGATCGCGCTCGGCTACCTGCGCACCGAAGGCGAGTACCACACGCTTGAACTGACCGCCACGGCGCGCGAGGTGCTGCGTGGCGAGGTGCAACTGCTGCTGCGCGAGGCGAGCGAGTCGCCATCGACAGCGCGCGGCAAGCGCCGCGGCACCGCGACATCACGCAGTGGCACCGCCAAGGACAAGGCGCCACCAGTTCCGCTGGACGCCGACGCCACCGAGCGCTTCGGTGCGCTGAAAGCCTGGCGTGCCGAAGTCGCCCGCGAGCACAACCTGCCGGCCTATGTGGTGTTCCACGACGCGACGCTGGCCGAGATGGCGCGCGCGCAGCCGCAGTCGCTGGATGACATCGCGCAGATCAGCGGTGTGGGGGCGAAGAAGCTGGAGGCGTACGGGCGGGAGATCTTGCGGGTGCTCGGCGCGTGAGCGGCAATGAACACTTGGAGGCACGTGTCATCCGCGATGCCTCCTTGGAAGCACGCGTCATCCGCGTGCGTGGGGCCCGCACCCACAACCTGAAGAACATCGATGTCGACATCCCGCGGCATCAGCTGGTGGTCATCACCGGGCTGAGCGGTTCGGGCAAATCGAGCCTGGCCTTCGACACGCTGTATGCCGAAGGCCAGCGGCGCTACGTCGAGAGCCTCTCCACCTACGCGCGGCAGTTCCTGCAGCTGATGGACAAGCCCGATGTTGACATCATCGAAGGGCTGAGCCCGGCCATCAGCATCGAGCAGAAGGCGACCTCGCACAACCCGCGCTCCACGGTGGGCACCGTCACCGAAATACACGACTACCTGCGCTTGCTCTATGCCCGCGCCGGCACGCCGTTCTGCCCCGACCACCACCTGGCGCTGCAGGCTCAAAGTGTGAGCCAGATGGTCGATGCGACGCTGGCGCTGCCCGAAGGCACCAGGTTGATGGTGCTGGCGCCGGTGGTGCGCGAGCGCAAGGGCGAATTCGCCGAGCTGTTCGCCGACATGCAGGCGCAGGGCTATGTGCGTTTTCGAATCGATGGCACGGCCTATGAAGCGGCCGACCTGCCGGCGCTGAAGAAGAACGAGAAGCACGACATCGATGTGGTGCTCGACCGCATCAAAGTTGTCCACGCCACCAGCGCCGAGGCCGACAGCGGCCTGCAGCAACGCCTGGCCGAAAGCTTCGAGGCCGCGCTGCGCATTGCCGACGGGCGCGCAATTGCGCTTGAGATGGACACCGGCCGTGAACATCTTTTCTCCAGCAAGTTTGCCTGCCCGATCTGCAGCTATGCGCTGGCTGAACTGGAGCCGCGGCTGTTCTCGTTCAACTCGCCGCAGGGCGCCTGCCCCACCTGCGACGGCATCGGCCATGTCACCGTGTTCGACCCGCAGCGTGTGGTTGGCTTTCCGAGCCTCAGCCTCGCCAGCGGTGCCGTCAAGGGCTGGGACCGGCGCAACAGCTACACCTTCACACTGCTCGAATCGGTGGCGAAGCACTACCGCTTCGACATCGACACGCCGTTCGATGCGCTGCCCGCGGCCGTCCAGCAGGTGCTTTTGCATGGATCGGGCAATGAAGAGATCAGCTTCGTCTACAGTGCCGACACGATGGGCCGCGGCGGCACCGCGAAGCCGCGCAGCGTCAAGCGCAAGCACCCCTTCGAAGGCATCATCCCAACGCTGGAGCGCCGCTACCGCGAGACCGATTCGGCGCTGGTTCGCGAAGACCTGGCGCGCTACCAGAACCCCAAGCCCTGCCCCGATTGCGGTGGCACCCGGCTGCGGCGCGAGGCCCGGCATGTGTTCCTGCAGGGCGCGGGCGACGAGATCGGTGAGCCGATCTACCGCGTCGAACACGGCACGCTGCGCGAGAGCCTGGCCTACTTCGAGCGGCTGCAGCTGAAGGGCGCGAAAGCCGAGATCGCCGACAAGGTGATCCGCGAGATCCGTTCGCGGCTGAAGTTCCTGAACGATGTCGGCCTGAACTACCTGAGCCTGGACCGCAGCGCCGATACGCTAAGCGGCGGAGAATCGCAGCGCATCCGCCTCGCGTCGCAGATCGGCAGCGGCCTGACCGGCGTGATGTACGTGCTCGACGAGCCCAGCATCGGCCTGCACCAGCGCGACAACGAACGGCTGCTTGGCACGCTGCGCCACCTGCGCGACATCGGCAACAGCGTGCTGGTGGTCGAGCACGACGAGGACGCGATTCGCGCCGCCGACCACGTGATCGACATGGGGCCCGGCGCTGGCGTGCACGGCGGCCGCGTGATGGCGCAGGGCACGCCCGATGAGGTGGCGGCCAACGCCGCTTCACTGACCGGGCAGTACCTGTCGCGCGTGTTGCGCATTGACGTTCCGAAGCGGCGTGCGCCCACACCAGGCCAGGTGCTGCGCATTGCGAACGCGCGCGGCCACAACCTGAAGAATGTCAGTGTGGACATCCCGATCGGCTTGCTGACCTGCGTCACCGGCGTGTCGGGCTCGGGCAAGAGCACGCTGGTCAACGACACGCTGTATGCGGCGGTGGCGCGCAAGCTCTACAACAGCCATGTCGAGGCTGCACCGCACGATGCGATCGACGGGCTCGATGCCTTCGACAAGGCGATCAACGTCGACCAGAGCCCGATCGGCCGCACGCCGCGCAGCAACCCGGCCACCTACACCGGCATGTTCACGCCGATCCGTGAGCTGTATGCCGAGATGAACACCGCGAAGGAGCGCGGCTACGGGCCGGGCCGCTTCAGCTTCAACGTCAGCGCCGCGGCTGGCGGCGGGCGCTGCGAGGCCTGCCAGGGCGATGGCGTGCTGAAGGTCGAGATGCACTTCCTGCCCGATGTCTACGTCACCTGCGACGTCTGCCAGGGCCAGCGCTACAACCGCGAGACGCTGGAGGTGCTTTATCGGGGGAAAAATATCACCGAGGTGCTCGCGCTGACCGTCGAGGACGCACACACGCACTTCAGCGCCGTGCCCAACATCGCGCGCCGGCTGCAGACGCTGCTCGATGTGGGCCTGGGCTACATCCGCCTCGGCCAGAGCGCGACCACGCTGTCAGGCGGCGAGGCGCAGCGCGTGAAGCTGGCGCTGGAGTTGAGCAAGCGCGACACCGGCCGCACGCTGTACATCCTCGACGAGCCCACCACCGGCCTGCACTTTGCCGACATCGCGCTGCTGCTGAAGGTGCTGCACACGCTGCGCGACGCGGGCAACACCATCGTCGTGATCGAGCACAACCTCGACGTCATCAAGACCGCCGACTGGCTGATCGACATGGGCCCCGAGGGCGGCGCCGGCGGTGGGCAGGTGGTGGTGGTGGGTACGCCCGAAACCGCGGCGGCCCACGCGGGGAGTGACACCGGGCGGTATTTGAAGGCGCTGCTGGCGTGATTGTGGATAAGCCTGTGTGAATCGAGTGGGTAAGTCGTGTGTAAATCCCGCTTCACATGATGCATTTATTGCACTTGTGGCATAAAGTCGGCTTTGCACAACGAACATCGGGCTGGGCTCAGCAGATCGCAGGGTCCAGCCGATCCACGGAGAAACCATATGGCGACCCTCCAGCGTGAACGGCGGCTTGCGCCCCCAGACATGACTCCCGAAGAAGCCGACATGGCACGTTTGGCGCAGCGCTTCATCGTCGAATCGCTCGACCATTCCCGTGCTGCTTCGATCACGCTGACCAGCGACAACGGCGATGAGCCCTCGGTTTCTGTTCCAACCAAGACGCTGCGCTTCATTGCCGACGTGTTGGGCGCGCTGAGCGAACGTCAACCGGTGGTCTTCATGCCGGCCAAGCGGGAGCTCTCGACGGTCGAAGCGGCCAATTTCCTGAATGTTTCCCGGCCGTTCGTCATCAAGGAGATTGAAGAGGGACGGCTGCCACACCGCAAGGTTGGCAGCCACCGGCGCATCGCGTTTGAAGATCTCTTGCGTTACGCCAGCGATATGCATGCCGACCAACGCGAAGCGCTTCAACGCTTGTCGGACAACGCCGCCGACCTGGGCTTGGACTGCTGAAGTGGCTGGGCATGCCCGCTTCACCGCGGTGTTGGACGCCTGTGTGCTCTACCCCGTCAGCGTGGCCGATGCTCTGATCAGCTTGGCCGTGGCCGGGCTCTACGCCGCCAAGTGGACGGCACAGATCGAGGACGAGTGGATACGCAACCTCGAACTCAAGCGCCCCGAACTCTGTGGCCGCCTCAGCATTCGCCGAGATCAAATGCGCTTGACCGTGCCGGATTGGGAAATCCCCAACGAGGCGTGGCAGGTTCTTGCCCCGTGCCTGAGCTTGCCAGATCCTGATGACGTGCATGTGCTGGCTGCCGCCATTGCCGGTCATGCAGACTGCATCGTGACCGCCAACCTCAAGCACTTTCCTGATGCTGTGCTGCGTCCCTATGGCATTGAGGCCATCCACCCCGATGACTTTCTGGTGGCCCAACTCGATCTCGACGAGTTCACCGCGCTCGCGGCGTTTCGCGACATGCGTGAACGCAAGAAGAATCCGACGCTGAACCCCGAAGAATTTGCCCATGCACTGGAACGCAACGGCCTCGTTGTCACGGCGAGCCGGCTGCGCCTTGCCGCGGCGTTGATCTGAGTGGCCTGCGCGACTACCGCCCCGCCCCCTTCATCGCCTCCACGATCCGCACCTTCTCGTCGGCGGTGTCGGTGTGCAGCAGCGCGAACGGTGCGACCCGCTCGTAGCCGATGTGCAGTGCCATCGGCGCCTCGCCCCAGGCGGCCCATTGCCAGAACGTCGTTTCACTGTCGCCGTACGGCAGGATGCGCGGGAACCGCAACCGCTTGGTCCTAGGTGGTTCGTTTATCGTTCGGCGTTATCGGGCCCGCCATGACCAACATCGAATTCTTCGACCGCGTAACCCTTGCCATTTTCGAGCGGCTCTACTGCTCTTTTCCAACGCCGTTGGACTTGGATGTCAAGGCAATCGCGATGACAGTGATTCCCGAAGACGCCGAGCACGATGAAACCTTCGATGCACTTCAGGCGGCAGACGATGTCCTTGATTTCCTTGCCGAAGAGGGTTTTCTCACCCACAAAGGGACTTACTTAGAGGGAGGAACTTTCCTTCAGGCGCGTCTGACGTTGAGAGGGCTCGCCATCCTTGGGTCGCCTACATCACTGGAAGTTGGCGACAAGCAATCTCTGATCGAGCACATACGCAAGGCGCTGTCGGGGGGTGCAAAGGAAGCGGGCGCCGAGGTGGTCAAACAGCTCACGCAGAAGGCATTTGCTGCGGCCGTAGCTGCTGGGCCGTCGCTACTCGCGAGGCTGAACACGTAGCGTTCATCTCCAACAGCGGAACACTTTCCCTCCGGCTGAGCTTACGGTCACTGACGTCAGCGCGCACCGGTGGCCCGGTACCGATGGACGTCCAGCGCCGTCACCGCGTCGGCCTGATGGCCCCAGCTGCGGCGCAGGTGGGTCAGCAGCGCGGCCAGGTCGTCGTTGCTGAATGTTTGCGCGTAAGGCGGCATGCCATAGGGGCGCGGGTTGCCTGCCGTGGCGGGCGCAAAGCCGCCTTCAAGGACGATGCGCACCAGGTTCGCCGGCACGGCCATCGTCACCGCGCGGTTGCCGGCCAGCGCCGGGTAGGCGCCGGACACACCTTCGCCGCGCTCACCGTGGCAGCTGGCACAGTGGTCGGCGTAGAGGGTCGCGCCGTGGGGGTCGGGCACGGCGGCCGCAGGGGCCCGCTCGGCCGGTGCCGGTGCAGCGGCCTGCGCGTCACCCTGCCCGTGACCCTGTGCTGGGCCCAATGATTTCAGGTACACCGCCATCGCGCCCAGGTCGGCATCGCTCAGGTGCTGGGTGCTGCGCAACACCACCTCGCCCATCGGGCCCGAGGCCACCTCGTGCCCCCCTGGTCGCTCGACCACGCCCGACTTCAGAAACGTCACGATGTCGGCCACCGCCCAGTCGGCCACACCCGCTTCGCGCACATCGAGCAGCGACGGGGCGTACCAGTTCTGCACCGGGATCAGGCCGCCACCCAGGTCCAGCGGGCCGAGCGTTGCGCCCAGCGCGTTGCGGTGGGCATGGCAGGCGTTGCAGTGGCCCAGACCCTGCACCAGGTAGGCGCCGCGGTTCCAGTCGGCCGATCGGGCGGTGTCGGGCTGGAACTCACCGGGCTGGAAGTACAGCGCGCGCCAGACGGCCAGCGCCGCCTGGGTGTTGAACGGAAAGCGCAGTTCGTGCGGCCGGCCGGCCTGCGCGACAGGTGGCAGGCTGCGCAGGTAGGCGTACAGCGCGTTGGCATCGGCCCGACTGATCTGCGTGGTGCTGGTGTACGGAAAAGCCGGTACCAGCAGGCGGCCATCGGCAGAGCGGCCGTGGTGCATCGCGCGCCAGAAAGCCGGGGCCGACCAGCGGCCCAGGCCGGTCTGGTCATCGGGCGTGAGGTTGCTGCTGTAGACCGTGCCGAACGGGGT
>JAKFUQ010000096.1 GCA_021732645.1 Rhizobacter sp.
GTGCTTGTCCACCGAGCGCAGCAGCAGCCGTGCGCTGGGCCTGGGGCACACGCTGCCCGATGCCGCGATCACGCTGGGCTCGCACCACCTGCTGCTGCGCTCGGTGGACAAGCACAGCGGCATGGCGCTGATCACCGTGCTCGACCGCACCAACGCCAACCTGACGCTCGCCCGGCTGCAGATCGAGCGGCTCGATCCCTTGCTGGACCGCTGAGCCGCTCGCTCTCGTCGCGTCAGTGCACGACGCGGTCGAAGACGAACTCGCCGTCTTCGACACCGACCGGGATCACATCCTTGGCCCCGAACTTGCCCTCGAGGATCAGCTTGGCGACCGGGTTCTCGATGCGCTGCTGGATCGCCCGCTTCAAAGGCCGTGCGCCGAACACCGGGTCGAAGCCAGCCTTCGCCAAGTCGGCCAGCGCCTCCGCTGACACCACCAGCTTCATGTCCATCTTCTCCAGCCGCGCTTCCAGCACCTTCAACTGAATCTTCGCGATCGATTCGATGTGCCGGTGACCGAGCGCATGGAACACCACGACCTCGTCGATGCGGTTCAGAAATTCAGGCCGGAAATGTTGCTTCACCTCGACCCACACGGCGTCGCGGATGTCCTCGCTCGGCTGCCCGGCCATCTGCATGATCTGGTGTGAGCCCAGGTTGCTGGTCATCACGATCACGCAGTTCTTGAAGTCCACCGTGCGGCCCTGGCCATCGGTCAGACGGCCATCGTCGAGCACCTGCAGCAGCACGTTGAACACATCCGGGTGCGCCTTCTCGACCTCGTCGAGCAGCAGCACTGCATAGGGCTTGCGTCGCACCGCCTCGGTCAAGTAACCGCCCTCGTCGTAGCCCACGTAGCCCGGCGGCGCGCCGATCAGGCGGCTGACCGAGTGCTTCTCCATGTACTCGCTCATGTCGATGCGGATCAGGTGGTCTTCACTGTCGAACAGGAAACCGGCCAGCGCCTTGCACAGCTCGGTCTTGCCGACACCGGTCGGGCCCAGGAACAGGAACGAGCCCGTCGGCCGGTTCGGGTCACTCAGGCCCGAGCGTGAGCGGCGGATGGCATTCGCGACTGCGGTGATCGCTTCGTCCTGCCCGATCACACGCTCGTGCAGGCGCGCCTCCATCTGCAGCAGCTTCTCGCGCTCGCCCTGCATCAGCTTGGCCACCGGAATGCCGGTGGCGCGTGCGACGACTTCGGCGATCTCTTCGGCACCGACCAGGGTGCGCAGCAGCTGCGGCTTGCCGCCCGCCTTGCCCGCCTTGCTCTTGCCCTGCTCCTTCGACTGCGCCTCGGCGAGCTTCTTCTCAAGTTCAGGCAGCCGACCGTATTGCAGCTCAGCCACCTTGTTGAAGTCACCCTTGCGCTTCCAGTCCTCGATCTGGAAGCGGATGCGGTCGATCTCCTCCTTGACCAGCGCCGAGCCCTGTGCCGCCGCCTTCTCCGACTTCCAGATGTCGTCCAGGTCAGCGGCTTCGCGCTGCAGCTTGGTGATTTCTTCCTCGATCAAGGCGAAGCGCTTCTGCGACGACTCGTCCTTCTCGCGGCGCACCGCCTCGCGCTCGATCTGCAACTGGATCAAACGCCGGTCGAGCTTGTCCATCACCTCGGGCTTGGAGTCGATCTCGATCTTCACCTTGGCCGCGGCCTCGTCGATCAGATCGATCGCCTTGTCAGGCAAAAAGCGGTCGGTGATGTAGCGGTGGCTCAGCTCGGCCGCGGCGACGATCGCCGGGTCGGTGATCTCGACGCCATGGTGAACCTCGTACTTTTCCTGCAGGCCACGCAGGATGGCGATGGTCGCTTCGACCGTCGGCTCGCCGACCAATATCTTTTGAAAACGCCGCTCCAGCGCCGCATCCTTCTCGACGTACTTGCGGTACTCGTTCAGCGTGGTCGCGCCGATGCAGTGCAACTCGCCTCTGGCGAGCGCGGGTTTGAGCATGTTGCCTGCATCGATCGCGCCTTCTGCCTTGCCGGCGCCGACCATGGTGTGGATTTCATCGATGAAGACGATGGTCTGACCTTCGTCCTGCGCCACTTCCTTCAGCACGCTTTTCAGCCGTTCCTCGAACTCGCCGCGGAACTTGGCGCCGGCCAGCAGCAGGGCCATGTCGAGCACCAGCACACGCTTGTTCTTCAGCGACTCCGGCACCTCGCCAGCGACGATGCGCTGCGCCAGCCCTTCGACGATGGCCGTCTTGCCGACACCCGGTTCGCCGATCAGCACGGGGTTGTTCTTGGTGCGGCGTTGCAGCACCTGGATCGCGCGGCGGATCTCGTCGTCGCGGCCGATCACCGGGTCGAGCTTGCCCAGGCGGGCGCGCTCGGTCAGGTCGAGCGTGTACTTCTTCAGCGCCTCCCGCTGGCCCTCGCCCTCGGCGCTGTCCATCTTCTGGCCGCCGCGCACGGCGTCGATGGCGGCTTCGAGTGCCTTGCGAGTCACGCCGTGTTCCTTCAGCAGCGGGCCGATCGCCGATTTGCTGTCGGCCGCGGCCAGCAGAAACATCTCGCTGGCGATGAACTGGTCACCGCGCTTGGTGGCTTCTTTCTCGGCCGCCTGCAACAGACCGACCAGTTCGCGGCCGGGCTGCACCTGTTCGCCGCCCTGCACCTGCGGCAGCTTGTTCAAGGTGGCATCGAGCGTGGCTTGCAGCTTGGCGGTGTTGACACCAGCGCGCGACAGCAAGGCCTTGGGTCCGTCGGCCTGCGCAAGCATCGCCGTCAGCAGGTGCGCCGGCTCCACATACGGGTTGTCGCGGCCGTTGGCCAGGCTCTGCGCGTCGGACAGCGCTTCCTGAAACGTGGTGGTGAACTTGTCGAGACGCATGGATGTGTCCTCCGATTCCCTCTGAGTTGAGGGGACAACGGCTCATTTCAAGGCGACCGCCTGCGCGGGGCATCGGTCGGCAGACAGTTGTTCACCGCTCGATGCATCAACCGTTGCAGAGCGCTACTGGTAATTGAGGCCTTGCACAAGGGCCGGCGCACCCCTCGGTCAAGGGTATTTTCGACTGGGAATCAATGGTAGATTCCGTTGCCTTTTTAAGTTTATTAATTTAGTTCCGTTTGTCGCTGGTTGTCTTGATTTAATTCATCATGCTCGCTCGGTAGCCAAATTCCTCAGTATTTTTCAGTACCCCATCAAACCCATGAAAACAATTTGCAGTAGCGTTCTCATTTCTATGGCTTGCGTTTTCGGAACCAGTGCTTCAGCGGCCGTGAACAAACAAGTCGTTGGCGGGAAACTGGTTGGCGCCACCGGCATTCAGGTCGGCCTGGATTTTTACGACGTGGCGTTCGGCATTGACAGTTGCAACCGATTGATCGTAGGCTGCGGTGGGGCTCCATTCGTAATCAACAGTTTCAATGTGGTGGCAGCAGCCACGGCCTTGTCGGAGCAGGTGTTTACCGGTTCATTCGATACGAATCATGGAGATACTTTCGGCTGCGACGCAAGTAAAAGATACTGTCAGATTCTCACGCCGTATGCCATCAATACCCGTAACGCCAACTTTTTCAACTATGTAGCGTTCGGAAATGCAGCGCTGGAATCTGACGACTTTCTGACCAATACCAGCCCGAGCACCCGGCGAGATGAATTTGCGTCAAGCAAGGGGAATTCGAGCTTCTCGGTGGTGTTGGCGGTCTGGACGCCATCTGTCGCTAACCCGACCCCGGTCCCGGAACCCGAAACCTACGCACTGATGCTCGGCGGCTTGGCCCTGATGGGGGCAGTCACCCGTCGCAAAAAGCAGCAATCGACGGGAAACTGACACTCAGAGGCCGCGCCAAACGCTCAAATAGCGGGCGCGGCCCGACGAGCTTGCTGATTCAAGCCATCAAACGAGCAGCGCCTTCGCGATGCGAAAGCCGATGGCGCAGCAAGCGAGCGACCCCAAAAGGTGCGCCGCGCTGTGAGCCAGCGCCCAGCCGATATCGCCGCGTTGGAGCAGCGTCATCGACTCGCCGGTGAACGCCGAGAAGGTGGTCACCCCGCCCAGGAAGCCGGTCACCAGCAGCAGCCGCAGCACCTCGTTCGGTGTGCGCGCGAACCAGGCCAGCGCGATGCCAATCAGCAGCCCGCCGACGCAGTTGACCAGCAGCGTGCCCAGAGGAAAGCCGGCCCAGCGGGCGTTCAGCCACAGCTGCACAGCCCAACGCAGCACGCCACCCAGGGCCGAGCCGAGGGCAACGGCAAGGAGCTGGGTCCAAGGAAAGGCGGCGTTCATGCCGCGCGCTCCAAGACCGCCCCGGTGGAGGGAAGCTCCCATCGCGCCATGGCCTGCTCGTCGCTGACCCGCGCATCGACCCAGCGGGCGCCGTCGGGCGTGGTTTCCTTTTTCCAGAACGGCGCCTGCGTCTTCAGGTAGTCCATCAGGAATTCGCAGGCCTGGAACGCTGTACCGCGGTGCGCCGAAGTCACGGCCACAAGCACGATCTGGTCTTGCGGCTTCAGCAAGCCGACGCGATGGATCACCCTCACGCCGCGGATGTCGAAGCGCTGGCGGGCCGCATCGATCATTGCTTCGATCGACTTCTCGGTCATGCCGGGGTAATGCTCCAACTCCATCACGCTGACACCGGCGCCATCGTTGCGATCGCGCACGCAGCCGACAAAGGTCGCTACCGCGCCGACGCCCGGGTCGGCCGCGCGCAAGGCGGCGATCTCGGTGCTGAGGTCGAAGTCGGCAGTCTGGATGCTGACGGTCACGGACACGTGCTCCCCCGGTCTTCGCTCGATGTCATCAATGCGGATCTACCAAACCTTTAACGACCGAGCGTTGCTTGAAATGCCCAATCTTGCTAAAGAACGGTGCGTAGATTGGCATCTTGATCGCAGTGCTTTTCGACATGGTCAAAGAGCTTTTTATCGATCCAAAGAACACACGACAAAAGACGCCAGCATCTTCACTTTCCAGAAGCTCTGCTCTTTCAAATAGGTACGTACTGAATTCAACCTCTGGGTCTTTTCGTTGACCTTTGGCTTCGCTGTACGAAACCACCAGACATTCCTGTTGCGGTCGAATATCTAAAAGCAAATTTGCTTGTTGGCCGTCCTGATTCAGATCGAAGAAAGCACCAGGCCCATAGATCTTCTGGTGGTTGCGGCGGTGCACGTTGAGCATGTAGACAAGCATTGCTTTCTCCAAGGCGGTTGGGAACTGCTTGGTACCGCAGGGTCAAGGCGATCTACCCGCCGGTTACCGGAGGGAAGAAAGCCAATTCGGCATCAGCAATGACCAACTCCGACTCCTCGCACAGGGATTGGTTCAGCGCACATCGCAGCGCCTTGCCGCGCGCGAGTGCAGTCGCGTGCATGGGACTGGAAGCGATCAGTTGGTCACGCACCTCACCGACTGTCGCGCCGACCAGCACATCGATGGCTTCCCCCGCCCCGAGCACCTCCCGGATCGACGCGAAGTAGCGCACCTGCACCTTCACGACAGCAGCTCCGAGAACTGCAGGTAGCTCACCGTGTCGCCCGCGCGGATGGCCTGGCCCGGCGGGTTGTCGACGACGCCGTCGCCCCACACCGCAGATGTCAGCACGCCAGAGCCCTGATTGGGGAACAGGTCGAGGCCGCTGGTGGCGTTGCGGCGCACGCGCAGAAATTCGCGGCGCTTGTCGGCGCGTGGCCAATCGAAGTCGGCGCGCATCGGGGTCGGGCGCACTTGCCAATCGACCACGCCCTGCAGATGCAGCAGCACCGGGCGCACGACGAGGAAGAAGGTGACGAAGCTCGACACCGGGTTGCCTGGCAAGCCGATGAAGTACGCCTGATGCTGCTCGGGCGAATCTGCACTGCGTCGCACAACACCGAAGGCGAGCGGCTTGCCGGGCTTCATCGACAGCTGCCACAGATCGAGCCGCCCTTCGGCCTCGACGGCCGGCTTGATGTGATCTTCCTCGCCGACAGACACACCGCCGCTGGTGACGATCAGGTCGTGGTCCTGCGCGGCGCGGCGCAAGGCCTCGCGGGTGGCGTCGAGCCGGTCGGGCACGATGCCCAGGTCGGTGCACTCGCAGCCCAGCGCCTGGATCATCGCGCGCAAGGTGTAGCGGTTCGAGTTGTAGATCGCGCCCGGCTTCATCTGCTCGGGTGCGACCTCGCCGGGCATCACCAGTTCGTCGCCGGTCGAGAACAGCGCGACACGTGGCCGGCGCGCAACCGACAAGGTCGCAGCGCCGGCCGACGCGGCCAGACCGAGCGCCTGCGGCGTGATCCGCATGCCCGCAGGTAGCACGACAGCACCAGCGCGCACGTCTTCGCCGCGGCGGCGGATCGATAGCCCGAGCCGCGGCACGGTTTCGATGCGCACCGAACCGCCATCCATCGCCACGCACTGCTCCTGCATCACCACCGCGTCGGCGCCCAGTGGCACTTGAGCGCCGGTGAAGATGCGCGCGGCTGTGCCCGGCACGAGGGGTTCACCGACCACACCGGCTGGAATGCGCTGGCTCACCGGCAGCGTGGTGCCCGCGGCGGGCACATCGGCGCAGCGCATCGCGTAGCCGTCCATCGCCGAGTTGTCGGCCGGCGGCACATAGACCAGCGAGCGAACATCGGCAGCCAGCACACGGCCGAGGGCGTCGAAGGTCGAGACCTGTTGCGCCTCAGCCGTGTCGAACGGCCGCACCGCTTGCATCAACCTGGCCAGCGCGTCGTCCAGGCTGATCAGCGGCGGGCGCGCAGGTGTCTGGGTGACAGGCTGCAGGGGCGGCTGGCTCATGGTCCGTCAGACGTTGGCGCTGAGGTAAGCCTTGACCGCCTGCGTATCCACCGGCATCACGACAAAGCGCTTGGGCAGGTCTTCGATGCCGCGCATCGCGGCAGGGCGGTCGGGCTGAACACCGATCGCTTCGACGATGGTTTCGGCGAACTTGGCGGGCAGCGCGGTTTCCAGCACCAGCATCGGCACACCCGCGTCGAGGTGCTCGCGGCCTACCTTCAGGCCGTCGGCGGTGTGGGTGTCGATCACCAC
>JAKFUQ010000095.1 GCA_021732645.1 Rhizobacter sp.
CCGGTGACGCAGACTGCCGCGCCCACCACGCTGGAGATGACCGCCCCGGTGACCCAAACGCCTCTGCCCGGCGCGACGGGCCGCTACGTGGTGCAGTTCGTGCTGCCTGCGGGGACGACGCTGGCATCGGCCCCTGAGCCCACGGATGCGCGCGTCACGCTGCGCGAGGTGCCGGGCAGCCGGCTTGCCGCGATCCGCTATTCGGGTTTCTGGTCGGAGGCCAATTACGCCGAACACCTGGGCTTGCTGCAATCGGCGCTGGCGTCGGCCGGGTTGACGCCGGTCGGCGAGCCGGTGTTCTCGCGCTACAACCCGCCGCTGATGCCATGGTTCTTGCGGCGCAATGAGATCTGGCTGCACCTGCCCTGAGGCAACGCTACATGGCTGATTCGCCCCACCCCGTCACCTCGGCTTGAGCAGGTACAAGGGCTGCGGCGACACCTTGAATTCCAGCGGCCAGCGCATCCAGTCGACCTCTCCGTCGAACGCCACCTTCACACGCCGTGAGCCGTAGTTCAAGCGCGGGGTGACCACGATGCGCTCGAAGTCGAAGCTCTCGACGGTGTCGGCTTCGCCCAAGGTGCCGAATGCGCCGCTCAGCAGCAAGCGCAGCAGCGAAAACGTGCCGATGGGCTTGAGCATCACCGCCGCGATGCGGCCTTGTTCGAGGGTGGGCGCCTCGGGCAGACCCACTTGCTCCAGCTGCAGCCGGTTGTTGCCGACGAACAGCGTTGCGGTGCGCATCTCGCGCGCACCGGCGCGGCGTTCGATGCGCAGGCGCAACTGGCGGTGCTCGCGCAGCAGCGTCGAGACGGCCGACGCGAAGGCCACCACGCGGCTGCGGCCGAAGCGGGCCTTGAACGCTTCCCGGTCTTCCAGCAGCTGCGGGTAAAGGCCCAAACTGGCGTTGACAAGGAACACCCGGTCGTTGACGGTGGCGACCTGCACGGGTGTGGGCGTGGTCTGGAACAGCAGCGCAACCGCCTGCGCTGGATCCGACGGCAGGTGGTGCGTGCGCGCGAAGTAGTTGAAGGTGCCTTGCGCCACCACGCCAAAGGTGCAGCCCTCGGCATGGGCGGCCTGCGCGACCGCGTTGATGGTGCCGTCGCCGCCCACCGCGACCAGCGCCGCGCGGCGCGCCAACGCGGTCGCCGCCGCTTCGCGCGACACCCGCTGCAAATCTGCAGGTGCTGCGAATAACAACTCTGCGTTGCGCCCCGCAGCCGCCAGCGCAGCCTCCAGCAGCGCCCGTTTGCTGTCGGCAGCCTCCCGCCCGGATGCTGCATTGACCACGAACACCGGCACGGCCTGCGGATCGAACAGGTGTGGCGACGTGTTCATGGGGACGATCGCGTGGGGATCGCATCGGCCGCAGTGCCCTCGGGCACCGGCCCGTCGGATCGGAGCTCCGATGCGGCGGACCCTGGCCGAGTGTGGCGCATCGATCCGAAGGTTTGCGCATACACCCAGGTGAACTCGGCACCCATGAGAAAAATCTGCGACGAGTAGTACACCCACACCAGCACGATGATGATCGACCCGGCCGCACCGAAGCCCGACGCCAGGCCGGTTTTTCCGATGTACAGGCCGATCAGCGTCTTGCCGATGGTGAACAGCAGTGCGGTCACCCCCGCACCCAGCCACACGTCGTGCCACTGCACCTTCACACGCGGCATCCATTTGTAGATCATGGCGAAAACGAGGGTGGTCAGGACCAGCCCCACGACGCTGTTCATCACCTGCAGCAGCACTTCCCAGCCGCCGAAAAAGCCGCCCCACCAGCGGCCCAGCGCAGCGACAACCGCACCCACCACCAGCGACACCATCAGCAAGAAAGCGATGCCGAGGATCATGCCGAAGGACAGCAGTCTTGAGTGCAGCAGGTTCCACAGCCCGCCGGTCTTGTTGCGCAGCGGCGCGCGCCAGATGCGGTCGAGCGCGTTTTGCAGTTCACCGAACACCGAGGTCGCTCCAACCAGCAACACAGCCACGCCGATGAGCGTGGCCGCTATGCTTTCCGAGGGTTTGCTGACGCTGGCCAGCAGGCCCTCGACCGCCTTCGCCGCATCGTCGCCCATCAGCCCGCGCAGCTGACCGAAGATTTCTCCGTGCGCCGCCTCGGCCCCGAAAATCATGCCGGCAATCGAGATCACGATCAGCAGCAGCGGTGCCATCGAAAACACGGTGTAGTACGCCAGCGCGGCCCCCATGCTGGGCGCGTAATCGTCGATCCAGGAGGAGGCGGCCACCTTGACGAGGCTCCACACCTCTTTGATGGAAGGCGACTGGCTTGTCCCGGTTGGTGCGCCCTCGCCGGAGGCCGTACCATCCAACGCCAGTGACGTCGTCGGCTTGCCGATGAGCGGCACCGGCTCCATGCTCAGCGCCGGGCTCTCAGCGGGTTCTTTTGGGTCCAGGGATTGCTCATTCGGCCTCGTTCGCAGCCGGAAAAGCCGCGTGCGCTCCAGTATGAAAGGGGCGTCGTGTCGTTCCGCCCGGAGATCGACGCCTGCGAACGTGGTCTGTGTCCTACGGGCCCGCTCTCGCGCCCGGAAGGTCTGTCACGCAAGGGCCTGGCCCGAACGCCTCCAGCGGCCCACCCACTTGCGCAGTTGGCTGAACATCAGCGCGGCGTCGGTCGACCTCGGAATCCTCCTACACACAGGCTGCGCGTCGGCGTACACGCTGTCTGTCTGCTGACGCACAGTGCAACCATGCCGTCGCGCCTAAGCTGATAGCCACTGAACAACTTTCAAGGAACACCGTGAACACCATTCGACGCACCGCGCTCCAGGTGATGCTGCTCACCGCCTCCTCGCTGTCTCTGACCGCCATCGGCACCACCGCCCACGCCGCCACCGCAGAGGACTTGAACAAGGACGCTGCACAGGCCCTGCAGACGCTGTACAAGACCAACCCGACGGCCGAAGCGCTGGCCAAGAAGGCCCGGGCGATCCTGGTGTTTCCGAAGATCGTCAAGGCGGGGTTGATCTTCGGCGGCAGCTATGGCGAAGGCGTGTTGACCAAGGGCGGCACCTTCAACGGCTACTTCAACTCGGTCTCGGCCTCCTGGGGTTGGCAGGCCGGTGCCGAGTCCTACGGCTACGTCGTGTTCCTGATGAGCCCGAAGGCTGTGAAGTACCTCGAAGACACCAAGGGCTGGGAAGTGGGTGTCGGCCCCTCCGTGGTGGTGGCCAACGAAGGCCTGGCGAAGAACCTGTCCACCTCGACTTTGAAGAACGACGCCTACGCGTTCATCTTCGACCAATCCGGCTTGATGGCCAGCCTGAGCATCGAAGGCACGAAGATCTCTCGCATCAAGAAGGCAAAGTAAGACCGATGCGGCGATTGGCGGTCTGGCCTTGCGGCATGGGGGGCGCGTGTTCAGCGCAGCCCCAGCGTAGTTCCGCTTTCAGCGGTGATCTGCCAAGGCCGGTCGCAGTACCTTGTAAGAACGTCGTAACCAACTCTTGACCGTGCCCGCCGGCTGGCCCAGCCGCAGTGCGATCTGCGCGTGGCTGAGGCCGTCGCAGTACGCCAGCGTCAGGCTTTCACGCTGCTCGTTCGACAGCAAGCGCATGCCGTCGCGTACCGCGGCCGCACTGCGTTGTCGAATGATCAGATCCAGTGGCTGCGGGTCGGTCGATGCGATGCCGCCGTAGGGATCGAAGTCGTCCTCATCGGATTTCGAACCACGCAACGAGCGGGGTCGGATGCCGCGCTGGCGATGGCCGTCGATCGCGCTGTAGCGGGCGATGCTGCTCAGCCAGTGCATCACCGAGCCCTTGCCTGCATCGAACTGTGCGCACCGGTGCCACACCTTCAGGTAGACGTCCTGCAAGACGTCTTCCGCCTCGGCACCATCGGGAAGGATGCGAAGCACGATGCCGAACAGCCGTCGGCTCGTCAGACGGTAAAGGCGTTCGAAGGACACCATGCAGCCGCTCTGGACCGCTTGCAGCAAGGTGGCCAAGGTCTGATCGGTGGTGTCAGCAGGGACAGGGGGAACGACGGTTGGCAAAAGACTCGCTCCGGAGGGGGCCTGCCGCCACCCATGGCCAGGTTGACGGTGCCCAACCAGTCTGGGTGGCGCCTGTTCCAGCGTCCGTCTGGCAGCACACAGATGAACACCGGAATGCGTCTGTGCGTTGGCGAACAGACCCCCGGCAAGCCTTCCAGATAGCCTGTCAACTGATGCGATGCGCCACGCTGGACGACAGCAAGGCGGCCTACCGCGCCGACTTCGCGCCGCACGGCGTCGCGGTGCTGGCGCTGGCCAGCTGGCAGATCGGTGCACCCCCCTGCTCAACCCGCGGACCAGGACACGTCCTACAGAGCGCGCGGCGCCGTCCGACAGACGCAATCTGCCGGGTTTTCTACGATGAAATCCGACACGGGGTGATGGCGGCGGCGCGGTTCAGCGCCGCGCCATCACGCCATAGCCCACCCATTTTCTGCGCGGCCCCACGGCTGCCCAGACGGAGACCACCATGCCCACACCTCCGATCGACTTGCCTCAGTGGAGCACCGCTTCATACGGCGACACCGCCGACACCTCGCCGATGGAGTTGTCGGCTCTCGGTGCGCACACGTCCACCTGCAAGATGCTGAAGGGCCGAATGTTCGCTGCGCGCTGCGCCGCTGAGGCCATGCACGGTTTCGTGGCCGGTCGCATGGTCACGACGCTCGTGGTGGCGGCGCTGCTGATTGGCGTCAGCTCGTTCATCTTCTGAGGCATGTCGCCAGCCGAGCTGCGGCGCCTGATCCCGGACGCACCGCAGTCGCTGTGCGACATCCTCAGTCAGACGCGGGGCGCCATCGAGCGCCCGATCCGTTCTGAAATCTTCGGCCTGCAGCGTTTTGCGCAGCATGGCCGCAGTCTGGGTGAAACACACCGCGCGCAGCGCAGCCACTCGTACAGGGCGAGCTTTTTTCCGCGGCTGCGCAGCAACATCCAGACGCTGCGCGCGGCGCACCGCTACATCGGCGTGCAGGCAAGCACCGGCTACGACATCAGCCCGGCGGCCGAATGGTTGCTCGACAACTTTCACCTGATCGAAGCGCAGCTCGAAGAGATCCACGAAGGCCTGCCGCGGCGCTACTTTCGTGCGCTGCCGGTACTGATCGATGAGCCGCTGGCCGACCTGCCCCGCGTCTACGGCGTGGCCTGGGCCTTCGTCGCCCACACCGATGGCGATTTCGACGAAGACCTGCTGATCCAGTTCCTGATCGCCTACCAGGAGACGCGCGAACTGAACCTGGGCGAGATGTGGGCGCTGCCGACCACCTTGCGGGTGGTGCTGGTCGAGAACCTGCGCCGCCTGGCCGAGCGTGTGGCCACCAACAAGGCCGCGCGCGAGGTTGCCAACCTGTGCTGCGACCGCATCGACAGCATGACGGCGGACTCGCTCGACGAGTTGCTCGCTTTGCTGAACCAGCGTGGCGTCGGCCGCGTGTTCCTCGGCCAGATGGCGCAGCGCATGCAGGACGGGCGCGGCCAGGCAGAACCGATCAGCGATGGCGCCGAGCCGGTGGCCCCCAAGCGCGCCAGCGACCGACCCGACGACCGTGCCGAGCAGCACGACTGGTTGCGGCGTGCGCTGCCGGATCCGGCGCTGATGCAGGCGCAGCAACGTGCCGACCAGACCGCCGACAACCTGAGCGTCAGCAACGCCGTCTCGTCACTGCGCGCGATCGGCGACGCCGATTGGCCCGACATCGTGGCGCGCAGCAGCACGCTGATGCGCCTGATGCTGACCTCCCCGGTGTTCGAAGCCGAACAGGCGATGACACGCGACCAGACGCTGCACGGCATCGAGCTGCTGGCACGCCAGGGCGGTCTGAGCGAAGTCGCGGTGGCGAGCAGCTTGCTGGGCCTGATGCAGCAGCCTGACACCCGCGCTCCCGAGGGCTCGTCCAGTGCACACCACCACACGCTTGCGGGCTACTGGCTGACAGGTGCCGGCCGTCCCGCGCTGGTGAGCGCACTCGGTCTGCACGAGCGCGCCGCCGCGACCTGGCAGGCCGTGGCCCGCCGCACCGCGTTACCGCTTTACCTGGGCTCCTTGATCGCCGTGACCGTCGGCCTGGTCGCCTGGCTGCTGCTGCGGCACATCGCCGGTCTGGGCGATGCCCCGGTCGACTGGGGGTGGACGCTGCTGGCCGGCCTGCTGATGTTGTTTCCGGCCTCTGAAGCCGTGGTGGCGGTGATCAACCGGCTGATCAGCGAATCGGCACGGCCCGCACACCTGCCTCGGCTGGCGCTGGCCGCGGGCATTCCGCCCGAGCATCGGGTGATGGTGGTGATCCCGGCGATGCTGACCGATGCCGCCTCGACCCAGGCCCTGGTGCACCGGCTGCAATTGCACCACCTGGCCAACCCCGAGCACCATGCGCAGTTCGCGCTGCTGACCGACTGGGCCGATGCCGACAGCGCCACGCTGCCGTCCGACGCCAGCCTGCTGGACGATGCCCGGCAACAGATCGATGCGCTGAACGCGCGCTACCCGACGTGCCACGCGCCGGACACCGACGCGTTGACGGCGACGCTGCCCGCGCCGCCGCGCTTCCTCGTGCTGCACCGCGAACGCCGCTACAGCGACACCGAGCGCCGCTGGATCGGCTGGGAGCGCAAGCGCGGCAAGCTCGAACAGCTGATCACGCTGCTGGCCGAATCGGCCGATGGCTGCGACACCGGCCCGTTCATCGACCTCGGCCGCGCGTCGCGCATCGCCGCCGACACCCGCTACATCGTCACGCTGGACAGCGACACTCAACTGCCTCCGGGGCGGCTGCACGATCTGGTCGGCGTCGCCGCCCACCCGCTCAACCAGCCGCAGCTCGATGCCAGCCAACGCGTGGTGACCAGCGGCTACGCCATCCTGCAGCCGCGCATCGTCACGCCGCTGCCGTCACCCAAAGACTACACGCTCTACCACGGGCTGTTCGCAGGCCAATGCGGCATCGAC
>JAKFUQ010000098.1 GCA_021732645.1 Rhizobacter sp.
GAATTGGCCACCGCCATGCCGAGGTCGTTATGGCAGTGCACCGACCAAACGGCCTTGTCGGCGTTCGGAATGCGGGTGCGCAGGTCGAGGATGAAATTGCCATACAGCTCGGGGATCGCGTAGCCGACAGTGTCGGGAATGTTGATCGTCGTGGCACCTTCGGCGATGACGGCTTCGAGCACGCGGCACAGGAAGTCCGGATCCGACCGGTAGCCGTCTTCCGGCGAGAACTCGACGTCACCGGACAGGTTGCGTGCAAATCGCACCGAAAGCTTCGCCTGCTCGAACACCTGATCGGGCGTCATGCGCAGCTTCTTTTCCATGTGCAGCGCACTGGTTGCGAGGAACAGGTGAATGCGCGTGGAGGCGCCTCCCTTCAGCGCCTCGGCCGCGCGCGCAATGTCCTTGTCGTTGGCTCTGGCCAGCGAGCACACCGTGCTGTCCTTGATGGCCTGGGCGATCGCCTTGACGGCTTCGAAGTCACCGTTCGAAGATGCCGCGAAGCCGGCTTCAATGACATCGACCTTGAGCCGCTCCAGCTGCCGGGCGATGCGCAGCTTTTCGTCACGGGTCATCGACGCGCCCGGCGATTGCTCGCCATCACGCAAGGTGGTGTCGAAGATGATGAGTTTGTCGGTCATGGTCTTGTTCCTCGGATGACGTACACGGAAAGTAGTTGCGCAAAACAAAACGGCCCGCTGCGTGTGCAAGCGGGCCGACGAGACGAAAACGATGAGACGTAAACGGTCAACGAGCCCTGGCGGTCCCCAGCAGTAGCGTCAGAAGAGCGTTGGCAAACGAATTCACAGCCGAAATGTAGCACGTGACTTTCAACGATGCAGCCCCTGCTCTTCCGGCTCGTCGGTCGAGGTGGCAATCACGCTGACAGGTCGGCCCGTCATGCGCCGCCAAACGTAAACCCCATAGCCGGAGCCGACATACAGGCAGAACACCGCGAACAGCACGATGGGTGGGTGCAGGTTGATCAATGCGATGGCGAGCGCCAGCGCGACGATGACGATGAACGGCACCGTGCGCTTCAGGCTGACTTCCTTGAAGCTGTAAAACGGCAGGTTGGTCACCATCGTCAGGCCGGAAATGAGTGTCAAGGCCATCGCCATGCCGGCCAGCCAGCCGTGCATGTCGGACTGCCGGTAACCAGCGTCATCCATCACCCAGATGAATCCCATGACCACGGCCGCAGCGGCAGGACTGGGCAAGCCCTGGAAGTAACGCTTGTCCACCACGGTGAGGTTGGTGTTGAAGCGTGCCAGACGAAGTGCAGCACATGCGCAGTACACGAAGGCCGCGACCCACCCTGCCTTGCCCATGCCTTTGAGTGCCCACTCATAGACGATCAAGGCCGGGGCGGCCCCGAAGGACACCATGTCGGACAGGCTGTCCATCTGTTCGCCGAAAGTGCTCTGGGTGTTGGTCATCCGCGCCACGCGGCCATCCAGACTGTCGAGCACCATCGCACAGAAGACACCGATCGCCGCCTGCTCGAAACGGCCATTCATTGCCATCACGATCGCGTAGAACCCCCCGAACAAGGCCGCCAGCGTGACCAGGTTGGGCAGCACGTAGACCCCCTTGCGGCGCGGTCGAAGCGGGGCTTCGTCCTTGTCCAGGTTGCTGGGGGGGTCTTCAGCATCCATCATCTTGGTGCACGGCAAGTGGCTGCGGGCAACATCGTGCGTCCTGAAGCTCCATCGGGAACACGCCAACCCTGTGCTCAGCGCTCAGTTCTTGGATTGATCAACCAGCCGATTCTTCTTGATCCACGGCATCATCGCGCGCAGCTGTTCGCCGACGACTTCGATTTGATGCTCTGCGGTCAAGCGACGGCGCGACAGCAAGGTCGGGGCACCGGCACGGTTCTCGATGATGAAGCTCTTGGCGTACTCCCCGGTCTGGATGTCGGCCAGGATCTGCTTCATGGCCTTTTTCGACTCCGCATTGACGACACGCGGTCCCGACACATACTCGCCGTATTCGGCATTGTTCGAGATCGAGTAGTTCATGTTGGCGATGCCGCCTTCATAGATCAGGTCGACGATCAGCTTCAGTTCGTGCAGGCACTCGAAGTAGGCCATTTCCGGCGCATAACCGGCTTCGGTCAACGTTTCGAAGCCGGCCTTGATCAACTCGACCGCGCCACCGCACAGCACCGCTTGTTCGCCGAACAGGTCGGTCTCGGTTTCTTCGCGGAAGTTGGTCTCGATCACGCCCGCCTTGCCGCCGCCGTTGGCCGCCGCGTAGCTCAGTGCCAGGTCGCGCGCCTTGCCGCTTTTGTCGGCGTGCACGGCGATCAGGTGCGGCACGCCGCCGCCTTGGGTGTAGGTCGCGCGCACGGTGTGCCCCGGCGCTTTCGGTGCGACCATCCACACGTCGAGGTCGGCACGCGGAATCACCTGGCCATAGTGCACGTTGAAGCCGTGCGCGAAGGCCAGCGAAGCGCCTTGCTTGATGTTCGGCTCGACATCGTTTTTGTAGACCGCAGCGATCTGCTCGTCGGGCAGCAACATCATCACGATGTCAGCCGACTTCACCGCATCAGCGACGTCAGCGACCTTCAGGCCGGCCTTCTCGACCTTGGCCCACGACGGCCCCCCCTTGCGCACGCCGACAGTGACCTTGACACCGCTGTCGCTCAGGTTCTGCGCGTGCGCATGACCTTGCGAACCGTAGCCAATGATGGTGACGTTTTTTCCCTTGACGAGGCTGAGGTCGGCGTCTTTGTCGTAATAAACCTTCATGGTGTTCTCCAGGTGTCAGTCGTTCAGATGGTCAAATGGTCGAAAAAGAGGCGGGGTCAAACGCGCAGGATGCGCTCTCCGCGCCCGATCCCGCTGGTACCGGTGCGCACGGTTTCAAGAATCGCACCTCGGTCGATGGATGCGATGAATGCATCGAGCTTGGTCGAGTCGCCGGTCAGCTCGATGGTGTAGCTTTTTTCGGTCACATCGATGATGCGGCCGCGGAAGATGTCGGCCATGCGCATCATCTCGTCGCGCTCCTTGCCGACCGCACGCACCTTGATCAGCATCAACTCGCGCTCGGTGTGGGCGCCTTCGGTCAGGTCGACGACCTTGACCACCTCGATCAGACGGTTCAGGTGCTTGGTGATCTGCTCGATCACGTCGCTGGAACCGGTGGTGACGATGGTCATGCGCGACAGCGACGGATCTTCGGTGGGCGCGACCGTCAGGCTCTCGATGTTGTAGGCGCGGGCCGAGAACAGGCCGACCACACGCGACAGCGCGCCGGCTTCGTTTTCAAGCAGCAAGGCGATGATGTGTTTCATGGGTGTGTCAGCACACGTTCGGGTGGCAGGTGGCGGTAACCGCCCGCGCCGTCGGTGTTGCCTGGAAAAGTGGATCGTTCAGATTCAATACGGGATCGCAGGCAGTCTCTGCGTGGGGCAAAGGTCGGCAGTGTGGCAACCCGCGCGGTAACGCAGGTGAGGCACTACCGTTCAGCGCCTCACAGGTCTTCGGAGCCCAGCAACATTTCGCTGATGCCCTTGCCGATCTTGACCATAGGCCAGACGTTTTCTTCCTGGTCGGTGCGAATGTCCAGAAACACCGTGCGATCCTTCAAGCGGATGGCTTCCCGCAAAGCCCCTTCCACGTCGCACGGCTTCTCGACCTTGATGCCGACGTGACCGTAGGCTTCAGCCAGCTTGACGAAGTCAGGCAAGGCATCCATGTAGCTGTGCGAATAGCGGCCGCCGTAGTCGAGCTGCTGCCACTGCCGCACCATGCCCAGGTAACGGTTGTTCAGCGAAATCACCTTGACTGGCGTGTTGTACTGCTTGCAGGTCGACAGCTCCTGGATGCACATCTGGATCGAGCCTTCGCCGGTCACACAGAAAACGTCAGCCTCAGGCTTAGCAAGCTTGATGCCCATCGCGTACGGCAGGCCGACACCCATCGTGCCCAGCCCGCCCGAGTTGATCCAGCGGCGCGGCTGCTCGAAGCGGTAGTACTGAGCGGCCCACATCTGGTGCTGGCCGACGTCAGACGTGATGTACGCATCGGAGTCCTTGGTCAGCTCCCACAGCTTTTCGATCACGTACTGCGGCTTGATGACGACGTCGCTGTTCGTGTACTTCAGGCACTCGCGACCGCGCCAGTCGGCGATCTGCGACCACCACGCGCCGAGCGCACTCGCGTCCGGGCGGGCCTGCGCTTCCTTGATCTGCGCGATCAGCTCCTGCAGCACCTCCTTCACATCGCCAACAATCGGGATGTCGACCTTGACGCGCTTGGAGATCGACGATGGGTCCACATCAACGTGGATGATCTTGCGCTGCACTGAAGCGAAGTGCGCCGGGTTACCGATCACGCGGTCATCGAAACGGGCGCCAACGGCCAGCAAGACGTCGCAGCTCTGCATCGTCATGTTGGCTTCATACGTGCCATGCATGCCCAGCATGCCGAGGAACTTCGGATCGCTGTGCGGGAATGCGCCCAGACCCATCAGCGTGTTCGTGCACGGGAATCCCAGAAGATTCACCAGTTCACGCAACTCGGCCGACGCGTTGCCGAGGATCACGCCGCCGCCGCTGTAGATGTAGGGCCGCTTGGCAGCCAACAGCAACTGCACCGCCTTGCGTATCTGTCCGGCGTGGCCCTTGCGCACCGGGCTGTACGAACGCATTTCCAGCGTCGCGGGGTAGGCGAACGGCGCGGTGTTCACCGACACGTCCTTCGGAATGTCGACCACCACCGGGCCGGGCCGGCCGGTGCGGGCGATGTGGAAGGCCTTCTTCATCGTCAGCGCCAGGTCGCGCGCATCCTTCACCAGGAAGTTGTGCTTGACGATCGGTCGGGTGATGCCCACCGTGTCGCATTCCTGGAAGGCATCGAGGCCGATCGCAGGCGTGGGCACCTGGCCGGTGATGATGACCATCGGGATGCTGTCCATGTACGCCGTCGCAATGCCGGTGACGGCATTCGTCACACCCGGTCCAGAGGTCACGAGCGCCACGCCGACGTCGCCAGTGGCGCGCGCATAGCCGTCAGCCGCATGCACCGCTGCCTGCTCGTGGCGCACCAGCACATGTTCGATGGTGTTTTGCTTGTACAGCGCGTCGTAGATGTAGAGCACCGCGCCGCCGGGGTAGCCCCACAGGAACTTGACGCCCTCGGCTTGCAGACAGCGCACCAGGATTTCGGCGCCGTTGGGGTCGGCGGGGGGGCTGGCCACAGCCGTGGGGCTCACAGCGTTGGGCACCAAAGTGGCACGCTTGGTATCAGCGTCTGACATGTCCATAGCTAACCTTTGTGAATTTCTCTGACGAAAAACCATCGGTGCGCCTCTCCTCACTCTCGTGAAGCGGGTGCGGCGCTTGGAAAATCAACTTCAGAATGCCCCAGGTCGGAAGCCACAGCGGCAGTCCGTTGGTCGGGCAACGAAGGATTATGACACCCTCGCCGCGCGCGCGCACCTGAGCGCGGCATCCTCTCAGGTCGCGATGAGATACTCCTCCTCCGCCTGTCCCGCCCGCGCAGAGCCGCTTTCGCCTTGGCTTCAGAACAAGAACTTTCTGCCTTTCTCAAAAGCGTCGAAAAACGCGCCTTCAAGCGAGCTGTGTTCGCCGTACGCGACGAAGATGCGGCGCTGGACGTGGTGCAAGACGCCATGATCAAACTGGCCGAGAACTACGCTGACCGACCGGCGGCAGAATGGCCGCCCCTGTTCCAGCGCATCTTGTCCAATGCCACCATGGACTGGTTCCGGCGCAAGAAGGTGCGGGGTGCCTTGTTCCGTAATTTTTCCGACTTCGAGTCCGCCGGTGTCGACGAGGATTTCGATATCCTGGAGGTCTTGGAGTCTTACGCTGGGGGGGCGTCCACCGAAAGTGCATCGGAGCTGGTGTCACGCGGCCAGGTTCTTGCATTGATCGAGACCCAGATTGGCGAATTGCCTGCGCGTCAACGAGAAGCGTTTCTGCTGCGTTACTGGGAAGAGCTCGACGTCGCGGAGACCGCGTTGGCCATGGGCTGCTCGGAAGGCAGTGTCAAAACACATTGTTCCCGGGCAGTGCATGCGCTGGCCAAGTCCCTCAAGGCGAAAGGAGTTACCCCATGAACCTAACTGAACACTCTGACGCCCACCGGATGGCCGTGCTGGAATCTCGCTTCGGGATGCTGCTGTCCGCTCGTTTGAGCGCAGGCGCCGAGACTTTGCCGCACGACATCACCGAGCGCCTGCGCCATGCCCGGCAGTTGGCACTGGAGCACCGTCAGGTGGCGTCATCGGCGCAAATGAATGGTGCGGCGATCGGGCTTACGTCTGCGGCTGCGCTGTCGTTTGGTGGCGGCGCCAAGGGGGCTTCGAGGTGGACGTCTTTGTCCGCGCTGGTACCGCTGGTGGCCTTGTTGCTCGGGCTGGCACTGATCGAGCACTTTCATGTGCAGGACCAAATCGCTGCGGCGGCCGAGGTCGATGCGGCGCTGCTGTCCGACGACTTGCCACCTGCGGCCTACAGTGATCCGGGGTTTGTCGAGTACCTGAAGTCGTCGCGCGAGTGAGTCATCTCCGCATGCTTCGAGCCGTGGGATCGGTGTTTAACCGCCTGGTTATCGCGCGGATGTGTGTCGTCGCCTTCATGTCAATGGTCACTGCAAACTGCATGATCGGCCCTGCGCTCGCAACGGGTCCCACCTCGGCGTATCAGCAGGCATCGGGTCGATCGAATCCTGTTGCCAGGGACGAGATCGCACCAACGTGGGGCAGCCTGTCGTCCAGCCAGCGCGCTGCCCTGCAACCGCTGGAGCGAACGTGGAAAACCATCGGCCCGGACCACAAGCGCAAGTGGCTGGAGGTCGCTGCGCAGCTCCCGGTTAAATCGGCCGATGAGCGTCAGCGTATCCAGGCGCGCATGACCGAGTGGGCCGCGCTGACACCGAATCAGCG
>JAKFUQ010000060.1 GCA_021732645.1 Rhizobacter sp.
TACTTTTGCACACGAAGCCGAGTCGGGCAGGGTGGTGGCCGCACTGGATACCCACCGCATGGCTACGATACGAAATCTCGTCGGTAACGCACAAATGACTCGCAAGCCCAAGACATTGCTGTTGGCGCTGCTGCTGGCAGTCGGCCCGCTGAGCCACGCTGCGCCAGATAGCAAGGCGGCCCGCTACTACGAAGACGCATTGAGCCGCTACGACAAGAAAGATGTCGCTGGCGCCATCGTCCAGCTGAAAAACGCGCTGCAGATCGACAAGACCATGCTCCCGGTGCATGTGCTGCTGGGCAAATCGCTGCTGTCGACCAGCGAGGTGATCGGCGCCGAGGTGGCCTTTCAGGAAGCCTTGCGACTGGGCGTGAACCGCGCCGAGGTGGTGATTCCGCTGGCGCGTGCCGTGATGGCGCAAGGCCGCCTCCAGGATCTGCTCGACAAGCCGGTGTTCTCGCCCGCCGGGCTGCCTGCGGCAACGCAGGCTCAGCTGCTGCTGCTGCGCGCCTCGGCGGGCGTTGACCTGGGCGGTTCGGCAGCGGCGCTGCGGTCCATCGAAGAAGCCCGTGCCATCGATCCGGTCAGCCCCGATTCATGGTTGGCGGAAGTTCCACTGCGCATACGCGCCGGTCAATACCGTGAAGCCGAGGCCGCCGCCGACCGCGCCGTGGCGCTGAGCCCCACCTCTGCCGAAACGTTGTACATGCGCGGCACAGTGGCCCATTCCCGCGGTGACGCCGCCACGGCGCTGGCGGGTTACACCAAGGCCTTGAAACAGCAACCCACCCACACCGAGGCGCTGGTTTCTCGCGCCGGTTTGTTGCTTGACCAGCGACGCGTGCCCGAGGCCAGCACCGACATCGCGACGCTGCTACGCACCTCCCCCGAAGACCCGCGAGGCCACTACCTCAGTGCGCTGATCTCCGAAAGCGCGGGCAATGCCGCAGCCGCCAAGGCGGCGCTGAACAAGATCACGGCACTGCTCGACCCGGTTCCGATCGAGTCGCTGCGCTACCGCCCGCAGGCCCTGATGTTGGGGGGTCTGGCGCACTACGGCCTGAACCAGCGCGAGAAAGCCAAACCCTACCTCGAAGCCGTGCAGCGTGTGCAGCCTGGCAGCGGGGTCGCCAAATTGCTGGCGCAGATGTATTTTCTCGACAAGAACAGCAACGGCGCCATCGCCACGCTCGAGCCCTACCTCAAAGCGCATCCCAACGATGCGCAAGCGCTGCTGCTGATGTCCTCGGCACAGATGGCGCAAGGAAGTTACGGGCGCGCCACCCTGTTGATGCAAGACGCGCTGCGCGCTGACAACCGCCCCGAGTTCCAGACCATGCTCGGCATGAGCCTGGTGGGCAGCGGCAAGTTTGCCGATGCCTTGGGCGCCTTGGAGGCCGCGTTCCAGAAAGACCCAGGGCAGCTCCAGGCCGGGGTCGCGCTGGCCCACCTGTACCTGCTGGGCAACCAGGCGGCACGCGGCGCGAAGGTGGCAGAAAGTTTGGCCAAGCGGCACCCGGGCGATGCCGGCGTGCAAAACCTGCTGGGCCAGGCACGCTCACGCAGCGGTAACCGCGCTGGCGCTCGCCTGGCCTACGAGGCCGCGCTCAAGCTCGACGCCAACTTCACGCCACCGCAGGTGAATCTGGCCGAACTCGACATCGACGACAAGGCCTACGACGCAGCGTCTGCGCGGCTCAGTGCGCTGCTGGCCCGTGACGACAAGAATCTCGTCGCGATGGAGGCGCTCGCCCGGCTGCACGAACGTCGCCGCCAGCTTCCGGAGGCGCTGCGCTGGCTCTCGAAAGCGGTCGACACCAGCGGGCCCGACAACCTGAGCCCTTCCTTGGCGCTGGTGGAGTTTCATCTGCGCAACAACCAACCCGAGGCCGCCAAGGAGGCCACCAAATTCCTGACGGCGAGGGCACCCGACGCGTTGCCAGCTTTGGTCATGCTGGCGCGCGTCAACCTGGCCAATCGCGAGATCGTTCCGGCTCGCGCCAACCTCAGTCGTGCGGCCACACTGGCGAACCAGAATCCGACACTGTTGCTGAAAATTGCCACGCTGCAATCCGCCGCCGGGCATCTCCCGGGGGCCGCCTACAGCCTGGGCAAGGCCTTGGTGGAGCGCCCTGATTTTCTGGCAGCGCAGGCGCTGTTGGCGGAAGTCGAGATGCGCCAGGGGGAGTTGGACAAGGCCGAACAGCGGGTGCGCCAGATCGTCGCCAATCACCCGAAGGTCGCGGTTGGCTTTGCTTTACAAGGCGATTTGGCCGCAATACGCGGCCAGCGCCCCGCAGCCGTCGAGGCTTACCGGCGCGCTCACCAGTTCGAGCAGTCCAGCGCCAGCCTTTTGCGCCTGTACGGCAGCCTTGCCGCCAGCGACTCAGCAGCGGCCTTGCAACTGGCCGAGCAATGGGTGAAAGCCAGGCCACAAGACCTGGCTGCGCGGCGCGTCGTCGCTGCCAGCCACTCCCGCGCAGGCAACCTGAAGGCAGCGCGCACCGCCTACGAAGCGTTGCTGAAAGTCGCTCCCGACGACGCCGATTCGCTGAACAACCTGGCCAACGTGCTGTTGCTGACGAAAGACCCGAGCGCGCTGCAGGTCGCCGAGCAAGCCTTGGCCTTGAGCCCCACCACGCCGCACATCATCGGCACCGTCGGCTGGGCGGCCTTCAAGGCCGGGCAAACCGATCGCGCGCTGCAATTCCTGCGCGACGCCCGCCTGCGCGACCCGGCCAACCGCGACACCCGCTACTTCCTCGGCGCGGTGCTGGCCGCCACCGGCCGCGCCGCCGAGGCGCGCACCGAACTCGAAGCGGCGCTCGGCGGCAACCGGCTCTTCGCCAGTGCCAAGGATGCCGAGCAACTGCTCAATACACTCAAGTGAGGGGTACACGACCTTGTCGCGAATCTTTACACTTCTCTATCGAGTTTGATGAGCGCAACGGTAAGTCTTTGATTTCATTGATTTTTAATAGTTGGCTCGTAAATTGCAAATTTGTCGTTAACGCTGATATCTGCCTGCATCAAACATCTGAATAACAGGGAACATCATGAACCGACTCCACTCACTCATCGTCTCGGCTTCGGCCTTGATCGCAGGGGCTGCTCTGACTGGCGAGGCCATGGCGCAGGCGACCTGGAATCTTTACAACGGTTCGGTCAGCGGCAATGGTTGCTCGCAAAACGCGGCGTATTCCGGCAACTACGGCAACTCCTGGAATTGCACCGGCAGCACAGGCGCTACGTTGACGGCGTCTGCATGGTCCGCTGACCGCGGCACGCCTCTGTCCGGCAGTTACGACACGCAAACCGAGATCGACTACCTTTCGGGCAGCGGCTATGCGAGTGCCTATCTGTCACCGCAGGGTAATTCCGGGTTCGGCGACGCCAGCCGCGGTGAGGGCATCGGGGCGAGCAGCCCCGATCACTCGTTTGACTCCTTCGCTCCGGGCACGCAAGACCTGTTGCTGCTCAGCTTCAGCTCCGCAGTGATCCTCGACCAGATCGGCATAGGCTGGAAGGGAACCGATGCCGATGTCACCTTGTTGCGCTGGACAGGTACCTCTGCACCCACGGGCCCCAACGGCACTTCCTACCGCTCAGGCGATGGCGAACAGAACCTGACCTCGGCCATCGCCACTTCGACCACGGCGGGGTGGCAACTCGTCGGCAGCTACGCCGATCTGGCCGCGGATTCCAGCATTCCGTTTGGTCAATACGCCCGCAACACCGGTGCCACTCAGGCATCGAGCTGGTGGCTCATCAGCACCTTCAACCTAGCCGCCAACGGCGGCGTCGATAGCTGCACCGATGCTTATGGTGCTGCCGCATGGTGCGGTGCCGGTAACGACGCCTTCAAACTGAATTACGTCTCCACCAAGCCCGGCACGACCACCCGTGTTCCTGAGCCGGGCTCGCTGGCCTTGGCCGGTATCGCCTTGGCAGGCATGTTTGGCGTGCGTCGCCGGGCGCTCAAGGCGAACTGATGCGGCCTGCGCCAGCGCGATAGACATCGCCAGAGCGACTTCACACAAAAAGGGGCAGCGCGCTGGCGCTGCCCCTTTTTTTCATTCGACGACGGCCTGGTGCTGGAACCCATGCCTGATCGCGCATGAACGCAGATACCCCATCCCGGCGTATATGCTTTTTTCTAATGCATATCTTTTAAACAAATAGTTTTAAAAGCTAAGCGCTGTAGCTACGCTCTCACATTGTGTTTTTGGCGAGCGCCTTGCTGGGCTCGACCGTCCGGACTTTTGATGGATCCCATTGCAATCGTGAGCGGCTTCGGTGTCGGAGCCATCGTCGGCATGACCGGCGTCGGCGGCGGCTCCTTGATGACGCCGTTGCTGCTGTCGGTGTTCAAGCTGAACCCTGCCGTGGCCATTGGCACCGACCTGTGGTTCGCCGCGGTCACCAAGATGGCCGGATCGGCGTCGCACCACCGGGCCGGGCATGTCGATTGGCGCATCACTCGGCTGCTGCTGTCGGGCAGCCTCCCGGCAGCACTCGCCACCATCGCGCTGATGCATTTCACCGGGCTGACCAAGGGGTGGGCCAGCGCGCTGACCTTCTCGCTCGGTATCGCCTTGCTGCTGACGGCGGTGACGGTGGCGTTCAAGCAGATCTGGGTCAAGGTCGGGCACTGGCTGGAGCGCTGGATCAATGACGGCAACCGGCCTGCGCTGACAGTGCTGTGCGGCTTCGTTCTCGGTGTTCTGGTGTCGCTCAGCTCGATCGGCGCTGGGGCCATCGGGGCCACGCTGATCCTGCTGCTGTACCCGAAAATGGCGGCGCACCGCATTGTCGGCACCGACATCGCCCATGCGGTGCCGCTGACCCTGGTGGCCGGCATCGGTTACGCCACGCTGGGGCATGTCAACTGGGGGCTGCTCGGCGCGCTGCTGGTCGGCTCGATACCCGGCATCTGGCTGGGGGCGCAGCTGACCCGAAAGATGCCCGAGCGCCTGGTGCGCACGCTGCTGTGCTTGTCCCTGGTGGCCGCCGGGCTCAAGGTCATTCATTAATCACGGATCCTCGAATCGACGCGCGACTTCAAGATGTACACCTACACCGACTTCGACCAACACTTTGTTCGGCAACGCGCTGCACAGTACCGCGATCAATTGGGGCGCCACCTGGCCGGCCGCTTGCCGGACGAGGAATTCCGCGCGCTGCGGCTGCAAAACGGCTGGTACATCCAGCGCCACGCCCCCATGCTGCGGGTGGCGGTGCCTTATGGTGAGCTGAGCTCGGCGCAACTGCGCGGCCTGGCCAGCATCGCGCGCGATTTCGACCGCGGCTACGCGCATTTCACGACGCGGCAGAACCTGCAATACAACTGGATCCCGCTGGACAAGAGCGCCGAGGTGATGGACAGGCTGGCGGCGGTGCAGATGCACGGCATCCAGACCAGTGGCAACTGCATCCGCAACATCACCAGCGACTGCTTTGCCGGCATCGCGCCCGACGAGTCGGTCGATCCGCGGCCCTACGGCGAAATCATGCGGCAATGGAGCACGCTGCATCCTGAATTCGCTTTCCTGCCGCGCAAGTTCAAGATCGCGGTCACCGGCGCCAGTGAAGACCGCGCGGCCATCGGCTGGCACGACATCGGCCTGCACCTGCTGAAGAACGAGGCAGGCGAAGTCGGCTTCAAGGTGCTGGTGGGGGGTGGGATGGGCCGCACGCCGGTCATCGGCACGGTGTTCCGCGAGTTTCTGCCCTGGCAGCAGATCCTCGTCTTCATCGAGGCCGTGGTGCGCGTCTACAACCGCTACGGTCGGCGCGACAACATCTACAAGGCGCGCATCAAGATCCTGGTGAAGGCCGAAGGCCAGCGCTTCGTCGACGACGTCAACGCCGAGTTCAAGGACATCCTCGAGCGCGATGTCGATGGCACCGCGCACATCATTCCGCAGTCGGAGTTCGACCGCGTCAATGCCAGCTTCGTGATCCCGACCGGCGTGGCCGCACGGCCTTCGAGCGGCATTCCGATGCCTGCCGATCTGCCGGCCAGCTACAGTCGCTGGATCGAGCGCAATGTGCACGCCCACAAGTTGAGCGGCTACCGCGCCGTCACGCTGTCGCTCAAGCGCACCGGCCAGGCGCCGGGCGACATCACCGACGCGCAGATGGAGCTGGCCGCCGACCTCGCCGACCGCTACAGCCACGGCGAGTTGCGCGTGTCGCACGACCAGAACCTGGTGCTGCCGTGGGTGCTCGAAAGTGATCTGCCAGCGCTGTGGGAAGCCGCACGCAGCGCCAGTTTCGCCACACCGAACATCGGCCTGCTGACCGACATGATCGCCTGCCCCGGCGGCGATTTCTGCGCGCTCGCCAACGCGCGCTCGATCCCGCTGGCCGCCGAGATCACCGAGCGGTATCAAGACCTGGACGAGCTCTGGGACATCGGCGACATCGACCTGCACATCAGTGGTTGCATCAACTCCTGCGGTCACCACCACAGCGGCCACATCGGCATCCTCGGCGTCGACAAGGACGGTGCCGAGTGGTATCAGCTCACGCTCGGCGGCTCCGACGGCACGGTGATCAGCGGCGGCCCGGTCGCCGGCAAGGTGATCGGCCCGTCGTTCGCCGCCGACGAAGCAGCCGACGCGGTCGAGGCGGTGATCAACACCTACCTCGCGCAGCGCCAGGGCCGCGAACGGTTCATCGACACCGTCAAGCGCATTGGGCTCGACCCGTTCAAGGCGGCGACCAATGCGGTGCGCCGATCGACGGCGCGTGAGCCCTCGGCCGACACCGCCCGCGTGGACTGAGAGCCAGCACCATGAGATTCATCCACACCCCTCAAGACCCTTGGCGCACTGTCCACGGCGATGACGGCCCGATGGTCACGATCACGCCACAACCGAATCGGCTGCTGGGTTGGCTGCTCCATTGCAGCC
>JAKFUQ010000218.1 GCA_021732645.1 Rhizobacter sp.
GGAAAACGGTCCCTCGCGAATCAGGCGCTGTCCATGCTGTGCCTGGATGCGGTGGTGCAAGGTGATGCGGTCTGGCCCGGTCGCGCCTTCCAGCGCTTCAAGGACGCGGCCCACATGACCGACCGCTTGGGCGCACTGGCCGCGCTGGTCAATGCCCACGCCGAGCTGGCCACGCCCGCGCTGGAGCGCTTCCATGCGATGTTCAAGGGCGAGGCGCTGGTCATCGACAAGTGGTTTTCGCTGCAGGCCACGGCGCCCGAGGTCGATGGCCGGGTGTTCGCGCGCGCGCAGCAGTTGCTGCTGCACCCGGACTTCTCCATCCGCAACCCGAACCGCGCGCGCAGCCTGATCGCCTCGCTGTGCATGATGAACCCGGCGGCCTTCCACCGCGCCGATGCGGCGGGCTACCACTTCTGGGCCGATCGGGTGCTCGAACTCGATGCCGCCAACCCGCAGCTGGCCGCGCGCATGGCCCGCATCATGGACCGCTGGAGCCGCCTCGCCGAGCCCTACCGCAGTGCGGCGCACGAGGCCATCAGCCGCGTCGCAGCCAAGCCCGACCTGTCGAGTGATGTGCGAGAGATCGTGTCGCGGGCGCTGGCCAGTTGAAGGAGCAACCATGAGCAAACGAGTCAGCCTGACGCAGTACCTGGTCGAACAACAACGCCAGCACGGAAACATCCCCGCGCAACTGCGGTTGCTGATCGAGGTGGTGGCGCGCGCCTGCAAACGCATCAGCATCGGCGTCAACAAGGGCGCGCTTGGCGACGTGCTGGGCAGCGCCGACACCGAGAACGTGCAGGGCGAGGTGCAGAAGAAGCTCGACATCATCGCCAACGAGGTGCTGATCGAGGCCAATGAATGGGGCGGCCACCTGGCGGCGATGGCCAGCGAAGAGATGGAAGACGTCTACGTCGTGCCGAACCGCTTTCCTCAGGGCGAATACCTGCTGCTGTTCGACCCGCTCGACGGCTCCAGCAACATCGATGTGAACGTCAGCATCGGCACCATCTTCTCGGTGCTCAAGCGCGACGACTCCGGCCGCCCGGTCAGTGCCGCCGACTTCCTGCAGCCAGGCCGCCAGCAGGCCGCCGCCGGTTACTGCGTCTACGGGCCGCAGACCACGCTGGTGCTCACGGTGGGCGATGGCGTCGCGATGTTCACCCTCGACCGCGAACAGGGCTCGTGGGTGCTGACGCAAGACGGTGTGCAGATTCCCGAGGACACCCAGGAATTCGCGATCAACATGAGCAACATGCGCCACTGGGCGCCGCCGATGCGCCGCTACATCGACGAGTGCCTGGCAGGCACCGAAGGCGTGCGCGGCAAGAACTTCAACATGCGCTGGATCGCCAGCATGGTGGCCGACGTGCACCGCATCCTGACCCGCGGTGGCGTGTTCATCTACCCGTGGGATCAGCGCGAGCCTGAAAAAGCCGGCAAGCTGCGGTTGATGTATGAGGCCAACCCGATGGGTTTCCTCGTCGAACAAGCCGGTGGTGCCGCCACCAACGGGCTGCAACCCATCCTCGACATGGCCCCTGCCGCACTGCACCAGCGCGTGAGCGTCATGCTCGGATCGAAGAATGAAGTCGAGCGTGTGACGCGCTACCACCGGGAGGCCCTCTGAACGCCGTCATTGCAGGTGCCGCCCGTATACTTGAAGGCTTGCCGGTGTAGCTCAGTTGGTAGAGCAGCTCATTCGTAATGAGAAGGTCGGGGGTTCGACTCCTCTCTCCGGCACCACCCCAACCCAGCCGTGAGCCCCGCGTCAAAAACGGGGCTTTGTCATTTCAGGCCCCTCAATTGCTAGCACCGCAGGCCATGAGCAACACCGACCCTTCAGACGACGACGCCACGCTGCTCTACAACGTGGTGTACTGCAGCCGCGCGTCTGCCGAGGTGGACGAGGCGGCCGTGTCCCGCATCGTCGACAGCTCCCAGCGCCGCAACCGCGAGCGCCACATCACCGGCTTGCTGGTCTTTGGCAGCGGCATTTTCTTTCAGTGGCTGGAAGGCCCGCGCGAAGCCGTGACGCACTTGATGGCAACGCTGAGAGCCGATCCACGCCATCAGAACGTGGTGGCGCTGAGCGAAACCGAGGAAATGCGCGAGCGGATGTTTTCCGGCTGGGACATGGAACGCGTCTCGCCCGACGACATCCGCGATGTGCTGGAAGATGCGCTCAGTACGGCCGAAGACCCGAAGCATGCCGAGGTGCTGGCACTGCTGCTGGAGCACCTCGATTCCGGTCAATTGCGCGAACTCAGCGCTGCCTGAACGACCGGTCGAGGTGCATCAGGCGACGCCCTCCGGCTTCGCCGCTCGCTCCCCGCGCGCCATGTCCACCTGCGCCAGCAGCAGCAGGCCGCCGACGAAGAAGACCGCGGTGCAACCCATCGCCAGGCGCTGGTTGCCGTCGGTCAGCCAGGTGATCAGCCCGAAGGTCAACGGGCCGACAACGGCGGAGGCGCGGGTGGCGAAGGTCCACAGGCCGAAGAATTCGGCGCGCCGGTCGGCTGGGGTGAACAGTCCTGCCATCGCCCGCCCAGCCGATTGGCTCGATCCCATGCACAGGCCTGCGATCAGCGCAGCCACCCAGAACAGCCCCGGCCCGGTGGCCAGCACCGCCAGCACCGTCATCACGATCCAGCCGAGCAGCGTGAGTGCCAGCGCCGGCTTGTGACCGATGCGGTCTTGCCAGTAGCCGAAGGCAAAGGCACCTGCGGCCGCGGCAATGTTGACAACGAAGATCAGCATCATGGTGTCGGCCTGCGTGAAGCCGAGCGCCTGCTGGGCATACACCGCGGCCAGCGTGACGACCACCGAAATGCCGGCCTGGTAGCTGGCACCGCAGGCCAGGAACCAGCAGAAATCGCGGTAGCGGCGGGCCTCGCGCCAGGTGCTGGCAAGCCGAGCCAGCGAGGCCCCGAGGCCGGAGGCCGCAGCGCCCGACGGGCGCACCGCTCGCTCACGCAGCAGCGTGAAGGTGGCCAGCGATGCCAAGGCATAAACAACCGCCGTGATCACCATCGTGACCGGCACGAACGCGGTGGCGGGCTCGCCACGCGCCTGCGCGGCCAGCACGTAGGCGAGGCTCAGGCCCAGCGCCAGCATGCCGCCCAGGTAGCCAAAGCTCCAGCCCCAGCCCGACACCCGGCCCAGCGCCTCGGGCCGCGCCAGTTCGGGCAGGAAGGCGGCGGTCAGCGATTCACCATAGGAATACGCCACGTTCGACACGATGACGGCGGCCACTGCCAGCCACAGCTCCCCCGGCCCGGCACCCGCCAGCGCCAAGGTTCCCAGCACGCAGGCCACGGTGCAAAAACCCAGCAGGCGCTTCTTGCCGGCGCGCAAGTCCGCATGGGCACCGACGGCTGGCAGCGTGACCATCACGATCAGGCTCGACGCGGCAATCGCGAGCGTCCAGGCCAGCGTGCCCCACGCCGCGCCTTGCGCCACGACACTGACGAAATAGGCGTTGAACACTGCCGTCAGCACGACGGTGGTGTAGCCCGAGTTGGCGAAGTCGTACATCGCCCAGCCGAACACCTCGCGCTTGCGCACGCCGTCGTTGAGCAAGCGCTGCGAGAACAGATCCACCCGTGGCTTTGTTACTTCAGAGATTCAGCAATCTCAGCGGTCGTGGTCGCCCGTCGGCGACACGGTGGCCAGCACCTTGTCGATGCGCTTGCCGTCGAGGTCGACCACTTCGAAGCGCCAGCCCTCCCACTCGACGCTGTCGGTGGTGTGCGGCAGCCGGCCGAGCAGCAGCATGATCATGCCGGCCAGTGTGTTGTAGCGGCCACGGCCTTCTTCGGGCAGGTCTTTCAGTACAAGCCTGTCCTTCAGTTCGGGCACCGGGATCAGGCCATCGAACAGCCAACTGCCGTCGTCGCGGCGCACCGCCCAGGCGTCGTCGCTCGGGGTGGTGAACTCGCCGGTGATGGCTTCGAGCACATCGCGCACGGTGATCATGCCCTGCACCTCGCCGTACTCGTCGACCACGAACACCAGCTGCGCACTCGACGCGCGGAACTGGTCGAGCAGCTCCATGCCCGACAGCGTTTCCGGCACGAACACCGCCGGCTGCAGGCGACCGGTGATGTCGAGCCCCGCGCCGCCGATCGCCTGCTGCAACAGGCTTTGCGCCGACACCACGCCAACCACATCGTCGAGCCCGCCGCGGCACACCGGGTAGCGCGAATGCTCGTCACCCGCAATCACTTTAAGCACCTCCTCGGCCGGCGCGGCGGCTTCCAGCCAGATGATCTCGCCGCGCGGAATCATCATCGAGCCGACCTGGCGGTCGTCGAGGCGGAACACGTTGCGCACCATCTGGTGCTCCTGCGCCTCGATCACGCCAGCGTCCAAGCCCTCCTCCAGGCTGGCGGCGATTTCCTCTTCGGTCACACTGCGATTCGGGCCACCGCGTATGCCCATCAGGCGCAAGGTGCCCTCGGTGCAAAACGACAGCAGCATGACGAACGGCCGCACCGCCGTCGACAGCCAGTTCATCGGCTGCGCCACCAGCCGGGCGACCGTTTCGGGGTACATCTGGCCCACGCGCTTGGGCACCAGCTCGCCGAAGATGATGGTCAAGAAGGTGATCACCACCACCACCATCGCGGTGGCCATGATCTCGGACGCCTTGTCGTGCAGGTCGAAGGTGTGCTCCAGCCAGAGCGCGAACGGCGCCGAGAACGCCGCGTCGCCAACGATGCCGTTGAGCACCCCGATCGAGGTGATGCCGATCTGCACGGTGGACAGGAACTTGGTCGGGTTGTCGTGCAGCGCCATCGCCGCCTGGGCGCCTGCATCACCGGTTTCCACCATCACCTGCAGCCGCGCCTTGCGGCTGGCCGTGAGCGCCATCTCCGACATCGCGAACAAGGCGTTCACCACGATCAAAAAAGCCAGTAAGACGACGTCCATGCGGGGCGTGAGTGAGGGGGATCGAGCCAGCGTAGCAGAATCGTCCGATGGTCTACCTGATTGGCGATGTGCAAGGCTGCTGCGGCGCGCTGCAACGGCTGCTCGACACGCTGGATTTTTCACCGTCGCGCGACCACGTGGTGGTGCTGGGCGACCTGGTCAACCGCGGCCCCGACAGCCTGGGCACGCTGCGCCTGCTGCGCGGCCTGGGCGACGCCGCCACCTGCCTGCTCGGCAACCACGACTTGAACTTCCTGGCGCTGGCGCACGGCATCCGCAAGGCACACCGCGGTGACACGCTGGACGGCTTGCTGACTGCGCGGGATCGCGATGAGTGGATCGCTTGGCTGCGCCATCGCCGCATGGCGCTGCACGCACACGGCTGGCTGATGGTGCATGCCGGCGTGCCACCGCCATGGACGCTGGCCACCACGCTGCAACTTGCCGCCGAGGTCGAACAGCAGCTGCGCGGCCCCGACCTGCAGGCCTTCCTGAGCGTGATGTACGGCAGCCAACCCGACCGCTGGAGCGATGCACTGCAAGGCGCCGACCGCTGGCGCTTTGCCGTCAATGCGCTGACGCGCATGCGCTGGGTGACGGCCGATGGCACGCTGGATTTCGAGACCAAGGAAGGTGCCGCCGATGCGCCGTCTGGCCTGCTGCCGTGGTTCGAACACCCGCAGCGCCAGACGCAGGGCGTGCCCACGGCGTTCGGTCACTGGTCCACGCTCGGTCTGATTCACCGGCGAGACCTGCTGGCACTCGACACCGGCTGCGTGTGGGGGGGCAAACTCAGCGCCGCTCGCATCGCGTCCGACGGCAGCACCGAGATCATCCAGATCGATTGCGAACAGGCGCAGCGCCCCGGCTGACAGCCGCTGGCAGCGCGGCTGCGCCAGAACCGCCCGCCTACAATTCTCGCGTTGGAAGCGTGGCCGAGCGGTTTAAGGCTGCAGTCTTGAAAACTGCCGTGGGGGTAACCCCACCGTGAGTTCGAATCTCACCGCTTCCGCCAAGTGCCCAGAAACAGCTTCCACGAATCTCGGGGCGGTTCAAGATGATCGGCGTCAGAAATTTCCTACGCCATGTATCAATTTCCCCCCTAGCCGTCCGCCCAGCAGAGGTGCGACACTGCACATCGAATTGAAATCGTGTCAACTGATCGGGAGAAGCCCTGTGAATCAACATCAGAAATTAGCCCTCGCCGCCGCGGTGTTCTGCGCGTCGGGTTCCGCCCTGGCACAAGAGACGGCCGTCAACCCGTCGTGGTACATCCAGCCCAGCATCAACGGGTTGAGGGCGGACTCGGACTTCGGCCTGAACCAGGGCGGTAAACCGTACGGCTACGGTGGTGGTCTGAAATTCGGCAAGGCCATCAGTGAACACTGGGATGTTCAAATGGGCTACGTCTATGGTCGTGTCCGCGAAAGCGGTCAGCGATACCGACAACAGCTGCTGGGCGTCGACGGTTTGTATCTGTTCTCTCGCGACACCTTTCGCCCCTTCCTCCTGATCGGAGCGGGTGGTCAGAATGACAGAGCCAATCTGGGTGCCCCGCTGGGGGTGCGCAAGGACAGCTTCTCTCCATACCTGAGTGCGGGGTTGGGCTTCCAGGCCGTGCTCAATGATCGCCTCACTCTGCAGACGGACCTGCGCAATGTGCACGGATTCGTTGGTGACAATTTCCCCAAGAACAATCTCAGAAGCAACAACTACTACCTGACGCTGGGTTTGAATATCGCACTTGACGCGCCGCCCGCGCCACCACCGCAAATTCATCAAACGCCACTGCCGGCGCCAAGCGCAGGACCGAGCACTTTTCCGCGCAAGCCAAAATCCCGCGCACCATGTCTTCAACGTAAATGAAATCGCGGCTGGCTTTGCCGCCATTATCGAGCGGTAGCGCTTCGGAATGAAGAGCTCGCCAAATAAAGGTCGGTAT
>JAKFUQ010000159.1 GCA_021732645.1 Rhizobacter sp.
GGGGCGATTCGGTTGGCATGGCGACCTCAGGCACTGGCCGTCACGGCAGCGGTCACAACGATTTCAATCTTCAATTCCGCCCGCGCCAGTCGGGCTTGCACGCTGGCCCGCGGCGGTGCGTCACCGGGTGGCACCCAGTCGTCCCACACCGTGTTCATGGCGTCGTAGTCGGCCAGGTCGGCGAGGTAGATCGTCGTCATCAGGATGTGCGCGTTGTCGGTGCCGGCTTCTGCCAGCAGGCGGTCAACCATGGCCAGCACCTGGCGCGTCTGGCCGGTGATGTCTTGGGTCGTGTCGTCAGGCACTTGCCCGGCGAGGTAGGCCACGTTCTGGAAAACGGCCATCTCCGAGAGCCGGTCCCCAACGTGAAAACGCTTCAGATTCTGCGGCATGGGGGTGACCTCGTCATTGCATGGGACCCACAGCGGGATCATCGCTTGGCGCTGCGGCGCGTGGCCACCGCAGCGTGGGGTGTCGGCTTTTGCCCCAGCTTGCTTTCAGTGCCGTTGAGCAGCTTCTGTATGTTGGCGCCGTGCCGCCACACCAGCAGCAGGCCCATCACACCGGCGGCGATGGCGGTGGGCCCGCTGCCCCAGATCAGCAACTGAAAAAACGGCGCAAACGCCGCCGAGACGATGGCTGCCAACGACGAGTAACGCAGAAAGTAAGCGACGATCAACCAGGTCAGCACGGTGGCCAGCCCGAGCCACGGGTTCAGGCCCATCAACACGCCCGCCGCGGTCGCCACGCCTTTGCCACCCTTGAAGGCGAAGAAAACCGGCCACAGGTGCCCCACGAAGGCAGCGACGCCCACCATCGCGGCGGTGCCTTCACCCCAGCCGTGCGGCATGCCGAACGCAGCCACCGCCCACACCGGCAGAAATCCCTTCAAGGCATCAAGCGCCAGCGTCAGCAGTGCGGCACCCTTGTGACCCGAGCGCAGCACGTTGGTCGCACCGGGGTTGCCCGAGCCGTAGCGGCGCGGATCGCTCAGGCCCATCGCGCGGCTGACGAGCACCGCGAACGACAGCGAACCGATCAGGTACGCCGCCAGGGCGGCAGCGAGGGGAATGAGATGCTCCATGCGGCGTGTGTGTAGATACCGGTCGCCATTTTGCGCCCTGCGGATGACGACACCCGCGCCTGTTCAGCGTTGCGATTTCAACGGCCCCTGCGACACCAGGGCGCCGCCGGTGGCGCAGTGCACCGGCCGCGCGCCAAGCAGCGTGACCAGCACCTTCGGGTCGATGCCGACCAGGGTGCCGCGCTGCCCCCCGTTGATGTAGATGCGCGGCAACTCCAGCACCGTGGCCTCCACATAAATCGGCATCGCCTTCGTGGTGCCAAAGGGCGAGGTGCCGCCGACCAGGTAGCCACTGTGCCGCTGCGCGACTTCGGGCTTGCAGTTCTGCACTTTCTTTGCACCGACTTGCCGAGCGAGGTTCTTGGTGCTGACCTGCAAATCGCCGTGCATCAACACCAGCAAAGGCTGCGCCCGGTCGTCTTCCATCACCAGCGTCTTGATGACATGGTGCTCGGCCACCCCCAACTGGCGCGACGACTCGGCCGTGCCGCCGTTGTCGACATAGTCGTACAAGTGCTCGGTGTAGACCACCGCACGGCGCTTGAGCAGTTGCGTGGCGGGGGTGATGCAGGCGTGGTCTTTGCGGCTCATGGGGGGCGTTATTGATTGCGGCTCAACCCGAGCCGCCGCTTCACCCAGCGCTTGCAATTTTTGAATGACGCACGCACCTCACCCATCAGGTGAAATGCCTCGTCCTCGAATTCGGTGATCTCTTTGGGTTCGATTTGATTATTTTCACGAAGCCGGGCGATGTATTGATCGAATCGATGCCGTATCGATCTTTCTTCCGCAGACCCATACTTAACGACCACGGAGGCCTGCGTCGGCAGCGGGTCGTGCATCAGGTCGGCAGGTGCTGGGTCGGCGGGGTTGATCGCGTATGAAAAAGGGCAGCTTACTCCGATGAGTCTCATTTTGATGTTCGGCCAAGAGGGGCCGTCGCCAGATCATGCTGCATTCAGGGTCCAAAGCGCCGCAGCGCGTCGCCGCTGACGCGGCAGATGCGCCAGTCGGGCATCACGGTGGCACCCATCTTTTCGTAGAAGCGGATCGCCGTGGCGTTCCAGTCCAGCACGCTCCATTCGAAGCGTCCGCACCCGCGCTCGACGGCCAACTGGCCCACCCGGCCGAGCAGCGCCTCGCCCACACCGTGCCCTCGCTGACCGGGCTGCACGTACAGGTCTTCGAGGTAGAGCCCAGGCTGCGCCAGGAAGGTCGAGAAGTTGGTGAAGAACAGCGCAAAACCGACCACCTGCTTCGCGCCGTCCACAACCGCCTCGGCCACCAGTGCCTCGACCACTGGCCGCTCGCCAAACAAGTGCGGGTGCAGCTTCGCGGGGGTGACCTGCAACAGGTGCGTCAGGTGTTCGAACTCGGCCAACTGGCGTATCAGTTGCACGATGGCATCGACATCGCGGGGCTCGGCGAAGCGCACAGCGTGGGGCAAATCCGCATCCTTCTTCATGGCAGTTGAACGTCGCAGGAATCGGCGAGCGCCTGGGGAGCGCGTGTGACAATCGTTGCCTCTATTGTGAACAGGGCAGCGCGCTCATGGACGTCGAACACATCAATGGCATAGGCAACCTGCTGGCCGACCTGAGCCACCGCACGCAAGACCTCCGGGGGTATCTTTGACTACGACCGCAAAGCGCTCCGCCTGAACGAAGTCAACGCGGCGCTCGAGAACCCGAGCGTCTGGAACGAGCCCAAGCGTGCGCAGGAACTGGGGCGCGAGAAGCGCATGCTGGAAGCAGTGGTGCAGACCATCGCCCACCTGACCAGCAACCTGGCCGACAACACCGAGCTGTACGACATGTCGAAGGCCGATGGAGACTTCGACGGGCTGCTGGCCATCGAAGCCGATGCGACCAAGCTCGCGGACACCGTCGCTCAGCTCGAATTTCGCCGCATGTTCAACAACCCGGCCGACCCGAGCAACTGCTTCATCGACATCCAGGCCGGCGCTGGCGGCACCGAGGCTTGCGACTGGGCCGGCATGCTGCTGCGCCAGTACCTCAAGTACTGCGAGCGCAAGGGTTTCAAGGCCACGCTGGAAGACGAGACGGTTGGCGACATCGCCGGCATCAAGAGTGCCACCATCAAGGTCGAGGGCGAGTACGCCTTTGGTCTGCTGCGCACCGAAACCGGCGTGCATCGCCTCGTGCGCAAAAGCCCGTTCGATTCGGCCGGTGGTCGCCACACCTCGTTCGCGAGCCTGTTCGTCTACCCCGAGGTGGACGACACGGTGGAGATCGAGATCAACCCGTCCGACGTGCGCACCGACACCTTCCGTGCCAGCGGCGCCGGTGGTCAGCACATCAACAAGACCGACTCGGCCGTGCGCCTGACGCACATCCCGACCGGCATCGTCGTGCAGTGCCAGGACGGCCGCAGCCAGCACAGCAACCGCGATGTCGCCTGGAAGCGCCTGCGCTCGCGGCTGTTCGACTTCGAAATGCGCAAGCGCATGGAAGAGCAGCAGAAGCTCGAAGACACCAAGACCGACGTGGGCTGGGGCCACCAGATCCGCAGTTACGTGCTCGACCAGAGCCGCATCAAGGACCTGCGCACCGGCTATGAGGTGTCGGCCACGCAGAAGGTGCTCGACGGCGACCTCGACCCGTTCATTGAAGCCAGTTTGAAGCAAGGTGTGTGATGCTCAGCGCGTCGCGCCTCGGCGTCTTGCCACCATCGATTGTGGGCACGGCTACAATGGTGTCACCAATCAATCGGAGTGTGACACCATGAAGCTTGTCAATGTTCGTGAACTTCGCGCCGCGATTCCCAAATTGAAAGAGGCCCTGGCCGCAGAGCAAGAGTTGGTTCTGATCAGCAATGGCGAGCCCGTCGCGCGCATCCTCCCCATGCAACCCACCGCCAAAGCGACCTCGCTGGCCGAGCACCGTGCACGCATGCCGATGCTCCCGGTGTCGCTCGAATCGTTGATCCGCGAAGAGCGCGATCGCCGCTGAAGGCCGTGTCGGTTTACGTCGACACCAGCGCCTTGGCCAAGCGCTACATCTCGGAGCAGGGGTCGGATGCGTTCGACGCTTTTGTGCTGGCATGTCAAACCGACCGCATCGTCTCTCAGCTCGGTACCACCGAATTCGAATCGGTGTTGCAGCGCTTGAATCGACAGGGCTACCTGAACTTGCAACACCTGCAGCAAGCCCGGCGAGATCTCGCGGCCGATCTCGGAGCGAACTTGTGGGTCGTTCGTCCGTTCATCGTGGCCAGCTTCGCACGGGCGGCAGAGCTGATGCGCACGCTGGATGTGCCGCTGGCGACCCTCGACGCCCTGCACCTGGCCAGCGCCTTCGATTTTGGGTGCGACGCCGTCGCCACCAGCGACCGGCAACTGTCTCGCGCAGCAGCGCGCAGCGGTCTGGCCGTCCATGAATTTTTTTCCTGAGTGATGTCACCCCCTATGCGTGAAGGCACTGCCCCCCTGATCCTGCGTGAGGACTACAGCGCGCCGGCGTTCTGGATCAAGACCGTCGACCTGACCTTCGACCTCGACCCGGTGCGCACGCTGGTGACGAGCCGGATGCAGCTCGAACGCAACCCGGGTGTGCCACCGCAACCGCTGAAGCTGCACGGCGACGAGCTGACCGTGCTGCGCGTGCTGGTCAATGGCGAGAGCGTGTCGTTCCGCCATGACAACGGCTTGCTGGTGCTCGACAGCCTGCAGCACGTGCCCGAGGGCCCGTTCACGCTGGAGATCCGCAACACCTGTGCGCCCGAGCGAAACACGCAGCTGTCGGGCCTTTACACCTCGAACGGCGGCCTGTTCACCCAGTGCGAGGCCGAGGGCTTCCGCCGCATCACCTACTTCCTCGACCGCCCCGATGTGATGGCGGTCTACACGGTGACGCTGCGCGCCAACAAGGCCGCCTACCCGGTGCTGCTGTCGAACGGCAACCTGATTTCGCAAACCGACCTCGACGGCGGCAAGCACCAGGCCGTCTGGCACGACCCCTTCCCCAAGCCCAGCTATTTGTTCGCGCTGGTCGCCGCCGACCTGGTCGCCCGCGAGCAGCACATCCGCACCCGCGCTGGGCGCGATCACCTGCTGCAGGTCTATGTGCGACGCGGTGACCTCGACAAGACCGAGCACGCGATGAACTCGCTGATCGCCAGCATCGTCTGGGACGAAGCGCGCTTCAAGCTGCCGCTGGACCTGGACCGCTTCATGATCGTCGCGGTCGGCGACTTCAACATGGGCGCGATGGAGAACAAGGGGTTGAACATCTTCAACACCAAGTTCGTGCTGGCCACGCCCGCCACCGCCACCGATGTGGACTACGCCGGCATCGAGAGCGTGGTCGGCCACGAGTATTTCCACAACTGGACCGGCAACCGCATCACCTGCCGCGACTGGTTCCAGCTCAGCCTGAAGGAAGGCCTGACGGTCTTCCGCGACCAGGAATTCAGCATGGACATGGTGGGCAGCCCGGCCTCGGAGACCGGGGCCCCTCCCCCGGTCAGCGCCCGCGCGGTCAAGCGCATCGAGGACGTGCGGCAGCTGCGCCAGCTGCAGTTCCCGGAAGACGCGGGCCCGATGGCGCACCCGGTGCGCCCCGACAGCTACCAGCAGATCAACAATTTCTACACCGCCACCGTCTACGAAAAAGGCGCCGAGGTCGTGCGCATGATGCAGACGCTGGTGGGCCGCGACGGTTTCGCACGCGGCATGACACTGTATTTCGAGCGCCACGATGGCCAGGCCGTCACCTGCGACGATTTCGCGCAGGCGATTGCCGACGCGAACCTGGACACCGAACTGGCGCGGCAACTGACACCCTTCAAGCGCTGGTATGCCCAGCCCGGCACACCGCGCCTGACCGCCGCCGGGCATTTCGACGCACAAGCGCGCAGCTACACGCTGACCGTCGAGCAGACGCTGGCGCCGGGCCAGGAGCCGTTCGTCGTGCCGCTGGCGATGGGCCTGATCTCGCGCGATGGCGCCGCCCTTGCCTTGCGTCTGGAAGGCGAGGTCGAAGCCACAGGCACCCACCGCGTGCTGGTGCTGAACGCGGCCCACAGCCGCTACACCTTCACCAACATCGACAGCGCCCCGGTGCCCTCGCTGCTGCGCGGTTTCTCGGCGCCGGTGATCCTGTCCGACGACCTGAGCGACGCCGATCTGCTGGTGCTGCTCCAGCACGACAGCGACCCCTTCAGCCGTTGGGAAGCCGGCCAGCGCTTGGCGCTCAATCGCCTGCTCGCGGCCACCCACAACCGTGGCGCGCTGACGCTCGATGAGGCCTTCATCGCCGCGATGCGCGACATCCTGCGCCACCCCGCCCTCGACGCCGCCTTCAAGGACATGGTGTTGACGCCGCCGAGCGAAGCCTATGTGGCCGAGAAGCTCGCTGTCGTCGATCCGCAGCACATCCACAGCGCCCGCGAAGCGATGCGCGCGCAGCTGGCTGCCGCGCTGCGTGACGACTGGGCCTGGGCCTACGAGCAGCACCAGGTCGCAGGCGCCTACACGCCCGACGCGGTGTCGTCGGGAAAACGGTCCCTCGCGAATCAGGCGCTGTCCATGCTGTGCCTGGATGCGGTGGTGCAAGGTGATGCGGTCTGGCCCGGTCGCGCCTTCCAGCGCTTCAAGGACGCGGCCCACATGACCGACCGCCATGTGGGCCGCGTCCTTGAAG
>JAKFUQ010000175.1 GCA_021732645.1 Rhizobacter sp.
TGCGTGTGGCTACAGGCCGCGATGCGAAGGACGTGGCGTTCGCCACCATCTTCGGGCCAGCGCGGATGGTGAGTATGAATCCGGATATTGCTGAAGTCAGCCCGGCGGGCTGATTTGCGGCTTCTTGTTGCCTTGCCGACAGCGCGCCGGGGTTCCGCCCCGGCAGGCGGGTCACTTTTTCTGCGGGGCCAGAAAAAGTAACCAAAAAGAGGCCCTCGAACACCAGCCATTTGGTGACCACGCTGCGGCTACAGGTGAACGGCAAAGGCTCTGGCACAAGACCTCCCACCGAGAACCCGACAGGGTCGAGGCGTAGCGATCCCGCATGTTTGAACCTGAGCGAGGAAACCGAGGCTGTAGTTCGCTGAGTGTTCTCGGGCCAGAGCCGTTGAAGTAGGCGGCTGGCCGAAGCGAGCCGATCAAATGGCTGGTGTTCAGACACTCTTCTTTGGTGACTTTCTTCTGTGCCAGCAGAAGAAAGTTACTCGGCAGCTGGGCCGAAATCCGGCGCGGTCCCGCCACCGGCGCGCTGCCAGCAAGGCTGAGTGCATCGCTGCGAGTTGATCGCGCCACACCATGCCGGTCACCTCTGTTGAATCCCGGCGTTGTCGAAGGCGGCGCGCATGTCGCTGCGTTCGAGCGACGACTTGAATCGGGTTCGATTCCAGCCGAAAGCGACCACCTGGGTCTCTGGCGCACACAGCTGCCTGGCGAACACAAGGGCGGTCGAGCGCACGCCGACGACGACGCAGTAAGGCGTGTGGCCGAGCCAGACCTCGAGTGGCTCCTGGAGGTCGAGGACCCGATAGCCCGGGCGGCACAGCTCGAGGTGAGGGTCCTTCGGATGGCCCTTGTAGTCGACGTGTTCGACATCGCACGAGGCCAGCCATTGCTCGATCTGCAGCGCAACGGCATCACGGTCGGCGGTGTCCATCAGCCCTGCGCTGACCAAGGGTTGGCCGATCACCAGCGCCCGTCGCGCCGTGGCGTCGGCGGACAGCTGCGTGCTGCGTCCAGCCAGCGGTGCCAGCACGACGACCTTGGACGGGTCGTATTCGTGGGGCAGCCCAGCCACCACATAGATGCGGTCACAAAAGGGCGCGTCTGAGCCGATGCGATCGCCCGAGAACACCCAGTAGTTCAGCAAGGGCGACAAAAGCTGGCGCAACTTGCGCACCCACTGGGCGAGCCGCTTGATCGGGGACAACGGGTAGCGCCGGATACTCAGCAGCCCATCGGGCAGGATGCGGGCATGCATCGTGTGCGCACCGCTGAGCCGGGGCAGTGCCCGCAGGTAATAGTTGATCGCCTCGGAGTCGAACACCGCGCTGTGCAGAAGGAGGGTGTCGCACGGGCCGACAAGTGCTGCTACCAGATCGATGTTGGCGAGTAGCCGCCGATGACGCCCCAGCAGGCCTGGCAAGGGATGGCGGCGCGGCCAGGGCAGGTAGCTGCTGGCATCCCAGTCGCCGGCCTGCACCAGGGGTGCGATGGCGGGCTGGTACCAGATCAGAACCTGCCGCGCACCGGCTTCGACCGTTCGAGCGATCTGGCTGGCCGCCAGCAGCTGAAGCGGCGAGGCGACGAAGTAGACACAGACGGTCGTCATGCCCGCAGCCTCTGGGCAGCGAGCACCTCGCGATAGACGTGCAGATTGCCCTCGACCATCGCGTCGACGGAGAACTCGGCCTGCACCAGCGCCCGCCCCGCATCGCCGTAGCGCTGGCGCAGTGCCGCGTCGCCCAGCAGGCGGATCAGGTGGCCAGCCAGGGCATCGGCATCCCCCGGTTCGATCAACTCGCCGTTGACGCCCGGACGCACGATCTCGGGCATGCCGCCTGCGCGACCCGCCACGATGGGCACACCGCAGGCCGCCGCCTGTAACAGGGCGACGCCCAGGCCTTCCATTTCGGCCGGGTGCGCCATCACATCGATGCACGGCAGCACCCGTTCGAGGTCGGTGCGGAAACCGGCAAAGAAGACCTGCGCCTGCAGATGCGCTCGGTTGACCAGCCCCTTGATGGCGTTCATCTCGGGCCCCTGACCGAACAGCAGCACACGGGTGCGGGGGTGCGCTTCGAGCACCTGGGGCAGCGCCGAGATCAGCGTGCGGTGGCCTTTGCGGGCGATGAACTGTGCGGCCATCGCCATCGTGAGCTCGTCCGGTGCCAGCTTGAATTCATGGCGAAACCAGTCCATGTCATCACGGCGCGGCCGGTAGCGCTCGGTATCGACCGCGCTGTGCACGCACACCACTTTGTGGGGCGGCAGGCCCGCGCCCAACAGCACCTGCCGGATGCCTTCGGAGATCGCAATCACCCGGCCGTACAGCCTGTACTTCAGGCGGAACCAACCGCGGGGCTCGGTGTTGTCGACGCGCCGACTCAGCACGGTCGGCACCCCCTCCAGCCGCGCGGCCAGCGCACCCCAGACATCGCTGCCACGCCGGCTGTGCAGGTGCACCAGGTCGGGCCGCTCACTGCGAATCAGCGCACGCAACCGGCCCACGAGGCCGATGTCCTGGTCGCCACCCATGGCGACTTCGTGCACCCGCAAGCCATGCGCACGCGCCTGGGTGGCGATAGCACTGCCGATCGGGCACACCAGCAGCGCCTGCTCACCCCGCGTCTGGAGACCCTGCAGCAGAAAGAGAACCTGCAAAGCACCGCCGTAGAGGTGGGTGCCGGCCTCCACATGCAGGGTCTTCATGTGGGCACCTGCAACACCGACTGCGCTGCGCGCAGCACCGCGTCGACCTCGATGGCGCGCATGCAGTCGAAGCGGGCGTCGCAGGTCGGGTGGCGTCGGCAGGGCGAGCAGTGCAGGGCCTCGTACATCACGACGGTGTGCGGTACGCGGGCATCGAGGTAGGGCCGGGTCGAGCCGAACAGCGCCACCATCGGCACCTTCAAGGCGCTGCCCATGTGGGTCAGGCCAGTGTCGACGCCGATCAGCAAGGCGCTGCCTGCGATCACCGCGGCGGTCTCGTCGAGCTTGAGCTGTCCCACCAGATTGATCAGGCCCATGGCCTGGGCGGTGATGGCTGACGCCTGTTCCGTGTCCCCCGGCCCGCCCAGCAGGACAGGTGTCAGCCCCTCGGCTTGAAGGCGTTGTGCCAGTGCGGCCCAGCGTTCGTCGAACCAATGCTTCTGGGGCCGGGTGGTGTAGGGGCACAGCACCGCATACGGGCCGCGCACGCCAGCGGTTGCCAGCGCGGTGGCGGCCACTGCAAGCGGTGTCTCGCCTACCGCGAGATCCATGCGGTAAGGGCCGGTAGCGCCCAGGTGACGGGCCAACGCGCGGTACTCGGTGGCGATGGGCTTCAAGGGGTCGGGCTTGGGGGTGACCCGCTCGGTCATCAACCACTGGCCGCCCTCACGGCCCATCAGGCTGACACGCCGCGCCGCACCACTCCACCAGGCACACAGTGCGCTTTTGAGCAGCCCCTGTGCGTCGATCGCGACATCGAAGCGGCGCGCGCGCAGTGTGCGCCGGAAGGCCAGCACCGAGCGCAGCAGCGCGATCGGTCGGCGTGCCCGCCACAGCGCGCGCCACTCATCACGCGGCAGCACGATGACCTCGTCGAGCCGCGGGTTGTGTTTCAGCAGCGGCGCGGCTGCCGGTTCGACCAGCCACGCCAGGTGAGCCTGCGGCCACACCTCGCGCAGCGCCGGGATCAGGCCGGAGGCCATCACCACATCACCGAGTGCTGACAGCCGGATGATCAGGATTCGATCGGCGGTCACCGGGCGTGTCCCAGTCTCATCGCCTCGCCGTAAAGGTCGATGTAGGCAGCGGCGGCGGCGTCTTCGGTGTAGTGCTGGCGCAGCGTGGCCTGGCCCGCATCGCCCAGCTTGCGCAAATCAGCCTGGTTGGCTGTGATGGCCAGCCGCAGGCGCTCGGCCATCGCTGCCGAATCGTTGACCGGACAAAACAGCACATTCACTTCGTCGGTGGCGATTTCGGTTGGCCCCTCACTGCGCGTGCAGACAACGGGTTTGGCGTAGTTCCAGGCTTCTTGCAAGATGCGGCCCATCGGCTCGTGGCGCGACGGGAAAACCACCACATCGGCGATTTGCAAGTAAGGGTCGGGACGCTCCAGCCAGCCGAGAAATCGCACCCGCACGTCGAGGCCCAAACGGTGACATTGCGCCCGCAAAGAATCGCGCTGTACGCCGTCCCCGCCGAGCAGCAGGACGGGCCGTCGCCCCGCGACTTCGACCGGCAGCCGCGCCAGCGCGTCCAGCAAGTCGGCGAAGCCTTTTTTCTCGACAAAGCGACCGAACGACAGCAGCAGCAACGCATCGTCCGGCAGGTTCAAACTGTGGCGCAGTGCGGCCAGTTCTTCTGCGGGAGCCGGTGCAGGCGGTGGCACGAAGTTCGGGATGCGGAAGATGCGCTGGCTCGGCAAGCCTGCATGCAACAGGTAGTCGCACAGCTTGTGCGTGATGCCGATCCACGCGTCGGCATGGCGGTAGTAGCCGTCGATCTTGTAAAAGCCGCCAAGCCGCGCAATGTGGATCGCAGGCAGCTCCCTGGGCACGCGGGTCAGGCGCGTGGTGCGGCCCATGTAGGTCTGTACGATCTGCGGCTTTTCGATGCGGATCAGGCTGCGCATGCGCAGCAGCGAATACAGGTCCCACTGGTTGGCCAAGGGCAGTTGATGCTGACGAATCGCGGGCGACAGCATCGGCGCGACGCGGCTGCCGGGCCGATTGACGGCCACGGTTTCATGCCCGTCTGCGGCCAGTTTTCTGGTCAAGTGAACGTAGCAATTCTCGGCACCACCGTAGCCCCGGGACCCCATCACATGCAGAGATTTCATAACCCCGCGCGGTCAAACTGCATGTGGTGCAGTCGGCTGTAGATGCCGCCCTGTGCCAGCAGCTCGGCATGCGTGCCCACCTCGGCGATGCGGCCCTGCTCCATCACCACCACCCGGTCTGCATTGGCGATGGTCGACAGCCGATGGGCGATGGTCAGCGTGGTGCGGCCGCGCTTGAGGTTGTCGATGGCGATCTGCACCAGCCGCTCTGACTCGGTGTCGAGCGCCGAGGTGGCTTCGTCGAGCAGCAGGATCGGCGCGTCTTTCAGCAGGGCGCGGGCGATCGAGATGCGCTGGCGCTGGCCGCCGGACAGCCGGGCACCGTTCTCGCCGATCGGCGTGTACAAGCCTTGCGGCATGTCGCGGATGAATTCCATGGCGTGCGACGCAACGGCTGCACCGATGATCTCGGCCTCGCTGACCTTGTCGCGCAGGCCGTAGGCGATGTTGGCCGCCACGGTGTCGTCGAACAGCACCACATGCTGCGTGACCAGCGCGATGTTGGCGCGCAGGTCAGCCAGGCGCAGCTCCTGGATGTTCAGACCGTCGAGCTGGATGGCGCCGCGGTCCAGCGTGTGGAAGCGCGGGATCATCGACATCAGCGTGGACTTGCCGCTGCCCGATGCGCCCACCAGCGCGACCGACTCACCGGGGCGGATGTCAAGGTCGACATCGTTCAACGCATCTCGATCTGCCTGGCGGTAGCGAAAGCCCACGCCGCGAAACTGCAAGTGGCCCTTGCAACGGCCGAGAGTCTTCGTGCCGTGATCGGGTTCGTCAGGGACATCGATCAGCTCGAACACGCTGGCGGCCGCCGCGAGCCCGCGCTGCAGCACCTCGTTGACGTTCGACAAGCGCTTGAGCGGCGCGAGCAGCAGCGCCATCGCACTGAAGAACGACACGAAGCCACCCACCGTGAGCTGGTTCTGGCTGGACTGAACTGAGGCGTAATAGATGATCACTGCCAAGGCCAGCACCGCGATGGTTTGCACGATCGGGCCGTTGGCCGCCGAGGTGGTGACCACCTTCATCGAATAGCGGCGCAGTGCATTGGCCACCTGAAAGAAGCGCTGCGATTCGTAGGCTTCGCCCGCGAAGATCTTGATTTCTCGGTGGCCGGCGATGACCTCGTCGACCACATGCGACAGCGCACCCATGGACGACTGCTGGTTGCGGCTGAGGTTGCGCAGCCGCCCGCTCACCGAGCGGATCACATAAGCGATGACCGGCAACACGGTGAAAAACGCCAGCGACAGCTGCCAGTTCTGGTACAGCATGTAGCCCAGCAGGCCCAGCACGATGAGGCTGTCTTTGACGATGGTGATCAACGACACCGTGATGATGGGGCTGATCTGCTGGGTGTTGTAGGTCAGCTTGGAGATCAGCGCGGCACTGGGTTCGCGGTCGAAGTGGCTGGCCGGCAGACGCAGCAACTTGTCGAACACCGCAGTGCGCAGCGACAGCACCACCTGGGTGGCCACCGAATTCAGCGCAGTGACATGCACGAAGTCGGTCAACCCGCGCACCACGAACAGCGCCACGATCAACAAGGGCATGCGGTGGATGGCGTCGGGATCGCGGTTGACAAAGCTGCCGTCGAGCAGTTCCTTCAGCAGCGCGGGCAAGGCGGTCTCGGTGGCCGCGTAGCCGATCATCGCGAGGATGCCCAGCGAGAAGTTGCGCCAGTGCGGCCGCAACTGCGCCAGCACCCGCAGGTACAGCACTTTCGACGAGACGGTCGCGGGTGTTTGCAAGGCTCAGCCCCGTACGGCGTGCATCGAATGCCGCGGTGCCACGGGGCTACAGCTCTTCAAGACGTTGAGGCGGGTAGGTGTCCCAGCCCAGGCAGCCCGGG
>JAKFUQ010000057.1 GCA_021732645.1 Rhizobacter sp.
ATGCACCCGCAAGCCGCGTCGCCGCAAGCCGATCTGCAGGCCTACGCCGCCAAGGTGAAGGCCGGGGCGAACAGCGCGATCACGCAGATGTTCTTCAACACCGACGCCTACTTCCGCTTTGTCGACGAGGCCTATGCGCTGGGGGCCGACATCCCGGTCGTGCCAGGCATCATGCCGATCACCAACGCCAGCGGCATCATGCGCTTCGCCGATGGCTGCGGCACCGAGATCCCGCGCTGGATGCGCCTGCGGCTCGCGGGCTTTGGCGACGACAGCGAATCGATCCGCGCCTTCGGCCTCGACGTCATCACCGACCTGTGTGATCAGCTGCGCACCGCTGGCGTGCCGGGCCTGCATTTCTACACGATGAATCAGTCGGCCGCAGTGCTGGAGATCTGCAAGCGCCTGGGGTTGTAGCCCGCGGCTGCGGCCGCCACGGTGAGAATGCGGGCTGTTCCTGTAAAGCGCACCCATGGCCATCGTCCCGCCCTACATCGCCCCCAGCCACTTCGATGACGCCGACTCGGCGGTGGCCCACCTGCGCGGCATCTACGACAGCAATGTGGCCCACCTGCGCGACGCGCTCGGGCGCTTCGTCGCTGGCGAGGCGCTGGCCACCCGCGTGCGCGCCTGCTACCCGTATGTGCGGGTGCGCACCGACACCGTCGCGCGCGCCGACTCGCGGCTGAGCTACGGCTTCGTCGCCGGTCCGGGCACCTTCGAAACCACAGTGACCCGGCCGGACCTGTTCGGCGACTACTACCGCCAACAGTTCGACCTGCTGCTGCGCAACCACCATGTGTCGATAGAGATCGGCACCAGCACGCAGCCGATCCCGGTGCATTTCTCGCTGGCCGACAACGACCACCTCGAAGGCTCGCTCGACCCGGCGCGCCGGCTGTTGATGCGCGACCTGTTCGACCTGCCCGACCTGGCCGCGATGGACGATGGCATTGCCAACGGCACGTATGAACCGGAGCCCGGCAAGGACGGCAAGGTCAGGCAACCGCTGGCGCTGTTCACCGCGCCGCGCGTCGACTACTCGCTGCACCGGCTGCGCCACTACACCGGCACCGCACCCGATCACTTTCAGAACTTCGTGCTGTTCACCAACTACCAGTTCTACATCGACGAATTCGTGCGGCTGGGCCATGCGGCGATGAACGATCCGACCAGCGCCTACAGCGCCTTCGTCGAACCGGGCGGCGTGATCACGCGCCGTGTCGGGCTGCCGGCCCAGGCGGGCGATGCGCTGGGCGTGCCACCGCCACGGCTGCCGCAGATGCCGGCCTACCACCTGCTGCGCGACGACCGCTCGGGCATCACGATGGTCAACATCGGCGTCGGCCCGTCGAACGCGAAGACGATCACCGACCACATCGCGGTGCTGCGCCCGCATGTGTGGATCATGCTGGGCCACTGCGCCGGGCTGCGCACCACGCAGCAGCTGGGCGACTACGTGCTGGCCCACGGCTATGTGCGCGAGGACCATGTGCTCGACGAGGACCTGCCGCTGTGGGTGCCGATCCCGCCGCTGGCCGAGGTGCAGGTCGCGCTGGAAGCCGCCGTCGCCGAGGTGACTCAACTGCAGGGCTACGAGCTCAAGCGCATCATGCGCACCGGCACCGTGGCCAGCACCGACAACCGCAACTGGGAGCTGCTGCCCTCGCACCATGCGGCGACGACGCCGGACCGGCGTTTCAGCCAGAGCCGCGCGGTGGCGCTCGACATGGAGAGCGCCACCATCGCCGCCAACGGCTTCCGCTTCCGCGTGCCCTACGGCACGCTGCTGTGCGTCAGCGACAAGCCGCTGCACGGCGAGATCAAGCTGCCGGGCATGGCCAACCACTTCTACCGCGCGCGGGTCGATCAGCATCTGCGCATCGGCATCCGCGCCCTCGAACTGCTGCGCGAGCAGGGCTTTGACCAGCTGCACAGCCGCAAGCTGCGCAGCTTCGCTGAAGTGGCCTTTCAGTGATCTGGGTGCACAGCGCATGAGCACACTGGCAGCTGCCGCGCCAACGATCGCGCTGCGCGATGTGGTCAAGCGCTACGCCAGCGGCACGGTGGCCTTGCAGGGCGTCTCGTTCGAGGTCGGCGCGCGGGAGTTTGTCTCGCTGCTCGGCCCCTCGGGCTGCGGCAAAAGCACGGTGCTGCGGCTGGTCGCCGGGCTCGATGCAGCGACCAGCGGGCACCTCGCCTCGCCCGCGCTCAGCAGCACCTCCACCTGCGACACCGCCTTCGTGTTCCAGGACCCGACGCTGATGCCCTGGGCCAGCGTGTTCGACAACGTCTGGCTGCCGCTGCGGCTGGCGGGGCAGTCCAAGACCCATGCCGCCGTGGCGGTGCGGCGCATGCTGGCGTCGGTGGGTCTGACCAACTTCGAAGCGGCCTTTCCGGCCGAGCTGTCCGGCGGCATGCGCATGCGCACCTCGATCGCGCGCGCGCTGGTCACGCAGCCGCGCGTGTTGCTGATGGACGAGCCGTTCGCGGCGCTCGACGAGATCACCCGCCAGCGGCTCAATGCCGACCTGCTGGCGTGGTGGCAATCGAACGCGCTGGCGGTGCTGTTCGTCACCCACAGTGTGTTCGAGGCGGTGTTTTTGAGCCAACGCGTGCTGGTGATGGGCGCGCGGCCCGGCCGCATCGTGGCCGAGGTGATCGTCGACGAACCGGTGCCACGCACTGCCGAGTTCCGCACCTCACAGCGCTATGCGCAGATCTGTCGAGAGGTAACGCGCGCTCTGGAAGTCGCCTCGGCGGCAGACGGGCTCAGCGCGTGAGGCGGTGGCTGCCGCTGCTGAGCGTGATCGGCTGGCTGCTGGCCTGGGAAGCGCTGGTGCGGATTGCGGAAATACCTGCCTACACCCTGCCGGCACCCAGCGTGGTGCTGCAGACGCTGTGGTCCAACCTCGGCTCGCTGTCGATGAGCTGGTGGTTCACGCTGAAGATCACCTTCGGCGCACTGGCGTTGGCCTGCCTCGGCGGCGTGCTGATCGCTGCGGTGTTCACCTTGTCGGCATCGCTTGAAGCCGTGCTGCTGCCGCTGGCGGTGGTGCTGCAGGTGACGCCTGTGGTGGCGATCGCGCCGCTGATGCTGATCTACATCGACAGCACCACCGCGGCGCTGCTGCTGTGCGCCTGGATCGTCGCCTTCTTCCCGATCCTCTCCAACACCGTGATGGGCTTGCGCGCAGCCGACCCCTTGCTGCGCGACCTGTTCAGCCTGTACCGCGCCACACCACTGCAGCGGCTGAAGCTGCTGCTGATGCCGAGTGCGCTGCCGTATTTCGTGGCCGGTCTGAAGGTGTCGGGCGGGCTCAGCCTGATCGGTGCGGTCACTGCCGAGATGGTGGCTGGCGCGGCAGGGCGTGAAACCGGACTGGCTTCGCGCATCCTCGAAGCGAGCTTTCGCACCGAGACACCGAAGATGTTCGCCGCCTTGCTGCTGCTGGTCGCGACGGGGCTGATGATCTACGGTGCGTCGAATGCGCTGTCGCGTCGGCTGCTGGCGCGCTGGCATGCGCTGGAGCAGCCTCGCAATTCAACGCAGTCCAGGAGCCATTGATGTTGAACGCTTTACTTCGCCTGGGTGCGGTTGCCTGTGTCCGTGGGCTGATCGCCCTGGCCTGCCTGTGCGCATCGCTGGCGCACGCCGAAGACAAGATCCGCTTCGCCACCAACTGGAAGGCGCAGGCCGCGCACGGCGGTTTCTACCAGGCGATCGCCGACGGCACCTACAAGAAGTACGGGTTGGATGTGACACTGATTCAAGGTGGCCCGCAGGTGAACAACCGGCCGCTGCTGCCGGCAGGGCGCATCGACTTCCTGATGACCGGCAACCTGCTGCACAGCTTCGACAACGTCAAAAACGGCGTGCCCACCATCGTCGTGGCCAGCCTATTCCAGAAGGACCCGCAGGCGCTGATCGCCCACCCGGGCCAGGGCTACGAGAACTTCGCGGCGCTGAAATCGGCCCCGCTGGCGCTGATCGCGAAAGACGCGCAGTTCAGCTGGTGGCAGTGGCTGAAGGTCGCACACGGTTTCCGTGACGAGGCCCTGAAGCCCTACAACTACAACCTCGGCCCCTTCCTCGCGAACCCGACGGCGATCCAGCAGGGCTATTCGGTGGCCGAGCCGATCTATGTCGAAGCCCAGGGGCACTTCAAACCCGTGGTGCACCTGCTGGCCGATCATGGCTTCAGCACTTACTCGACAGTGATCGAGGCACGCGCGGAGATGGTCGCGAAGCAGCCTGCGCTGGTGCAGCGCTTCGTCGACGCGTCGATCATCGGCTGGGTCAACTACCTGTACGGCGACCGCAGTGCCGCACACGCGCTGATGAAGCGCGACAACCCCGAGATGAGCGACGCGGAACTGGAGGCGTCGGTGGCCTTGATGAAGCAGCAGGGCATCGTCGATTCGGGCGAGGCGCTCACGCTGGGGATCGGCGCCATGAACCCGGCGCGCATCCAGGACTTCTATCAGCAGATGGTGAAGGCCGGCCTGTACCAAGCGGGCGATGTCGATCTGCGCCGGGTGGCGACGATGCAGTTCGTCAACAAGCAGGTCGGAGTGCCGTTGAAGGCGACGCTCTTGAAGCGCTGAGGCAAGGGATCATCCGGGCTACAGCAGGGCGGGTCGCCACCGATAACGAAACGAGAGGAGTGCATGCAAGCTCTGCTCCTCAAACCCACCATGTCCGACCCAACCTCAGCGCCTGGATTCACCCGACTGACCCGGCCGCTGGCCGATCTGGCCAGCTGGGTCGCGTGTTTTCGGGACGCCGAGATCCCGGTGATGGCCGACACCGCCGACGCGCTGGAAGCCATGCGCGCGCGCGAGGACGACGTGGACGCCAATCTGATTGGCGAAATGATTGCCGGCGATCCGCTGATGACGCTGAAGGTCATGGCCTATGGGGCCAGGAATCGTTCAGCGCGTGTGGTGACCGAGCCCGAAACCGTGACGTCGACCCTGGTGCTGATGGGTATCTCGCCGTTCTTTCGGGACTTCGGCCCCCAACCGGTGCTCGAGGACCTGCTGGCAGACCGCCCGGAGGCGCTGGCTGGATTGAGTGAGGTCCTGCGCCGGGCCAGTCGGGCCGCCAACTTCGCGCTGTCGTTCGCGGTGCACCGCTGCGACCCGGATGCTGCGGTCATCCACCAGGCGGCTCTGCTGCATGGCTTCGCCGAGATGCTGCTGTGGTGCCATGCGCCCGATCTGGCGCTGGCCATACGCGATGCGCAGCGCGCCGACCCGACGCTGCGGTCCAGCGTGGAGCAGCGCAACACACTGCATGTCGACCTGCTTGATCTGCAGCACGCGCTGATGCTGGAATGGCACCTGCCCGACCTGCTGGTGCGCATCACAGACGATAAGCAGGCCAGACACCCGAACGTTCAGTGCGTGATGCTGGGGGTGCGACTGGCCCGCCATACCGCCACCGGGTGGGACAACGCGGCCATCCCCGACGACGTGACCGACGTTGCCCAGCTGCTCAACCTGTCCCCCCCCGCAACACTCAGCCTGCTGCGCAGCCTGGACGCCTGATCACGCCGCTGCGGGCGTCGTCGTGCGACGAACTACTTCGTGGAACACCTCGGCGCACAGCCCCATCTGGATGTGTGCCAACGCGGCCACATGGCGGTTATCGGCACCAGGGAGAGTGGCGCTGCGCACCGGGAACACGATGTTGTCGCAATGCCCGTAGTAGCAGGTGAACAACTGGCATCGTGAGCGCGGCTCGGATGCTGCCAACGCCGCCAGCCAGGGACTGCCAATGCGCATGCGCTTGGTCACTTCGCTGCTCGCGAATTGGGCCAGGGCGGTGCCCTGATGCGGTGTCGCGATGGTGATGATGTGGTGCACACGCTCATCCGCGGCGTTTGCACGCAGCCAGGCGCGCACCGACAGGCCACCCATGCTGTGGGCGACGATCACAGGGGTCAGTCCCGTGGCTTGAGTTGCACGGCGTACCGCGGCATCGATGGCATCAGCCCCATCGTCGATCGTCCCGAAGATCGGCTCCAATGTGATCGCGAGATAGGGAATCCCGAGGTCACGAAGCTGGCGCATCCACGGGTTCCAGAAACCACGATTGCACACAAGGCCGTGTATCAACACCACAGCGCGCTGCCCCGGCCTCGCCGAGAGACGGTCACGGACGGCATGCGAGCGAAATGGCTGATCCCAATAGAACACACGGGCCGAGATCAACGTTTCGGCACACCAGGCGGCGACAACGCGCCTCGCTGAAACGGGATGCTGCGGATCATGGCGATTCGCCCGATACATCCGGGCAAACTCAAACCCTAGCACGCCAGCATGCGCCCACAGCATGGTCAACGCACCCAAGAAAACCCATGCCGGAGACAGATAGTCAGCAGATACCCAGACCCAAGCAGCCAGGGCAGCCAACCACGCGAGAACCAGAAGTTTTTGCAGCCGAGCAAGCATGCCGCAGCTTATCGTGTTCCCCAAAGGCGAAACCCCCGGGCCTTGGTGGGCGCGGGGGTTTCTGGGGTAGTAGCCTGACGATGTCCTACTTTCACACGGGAACCCGCACTATCATCGGCGCTGAGGCGTTTCACTGTCCTGTTCGGGATGGGAAGGAGTGGGACCACCTCGCTATGGTCATCAGGCTTAA
>JAKFUQ010000213.1 GCA_021732645.1 Rhizobacter sp.
AGCGGCTACGAGGGCTCCGAGTTGCTGGTCGGCCGCTTGCTGGTGGAGTCCGGCGCGGACCTGCGCTACGTCGGCAGCGCCTGCCCGCGCACCGCCTGGAACGAAGCCGACCTGCAGTGGCTGCAAGCCAAGGGCGTGCAGGTTCAGTTCCGCGCCTCGCTTGAGCAAGACCTGGCCGCGATTGCCGAATACCAGCCCGATCTCGCGATCGGCACCACGCCGGTCGTGCAGTACGCCAAGGCGCAAAGCACGCCGTCGCTGTACTTCACCAACCTGATCTCGGCGCGCCCGCTGATGGGCCCCGCAGGTGCAGGCTCACTGGCCACCGTGATCAACGCCGCCATCGGCAACAAGGCGCGCTTCACGCAGATGAAGGACTTTTTCGGCGCGGTGGGCGAGGGCCATTCCTCTGGCGTGTGGGAGTCGGCCAACGGCGTCCCGAAAGACCGCCCCGAGTTCAAGGCCGACCAGCGCCGCCAGGCTGAAAAGATGGCCAAGAAGCGCAAGGCCGAGGAGATGATCTGATGATTGCCGCACGGCCGCTCCGAAGGCAATCGCTCCCCCACGGGGGGGCGGCGCGCAGCGCCAAGGGGGCTTCATGCTAGTTCTCGATCACGATCGCGCGGGTGGCTACTGGGGTGCCGTGTACGTTTTCACCGCGATCAAGGGCCTGCAAGTCGTCATCGACGGCCCGGTCGGCTGCGAGAACCTGCCCGTCACGTCGGTGCTGCATTACACCGACGCGCTGCCACCGCACGAATTGCCGATCGTCGTCACCGGCCTCGCCGAAGAGCAACTCGGCCGTGAAGGCACCGAAGGCTCGATGCGCCGCGCGCATGCCGCGCTCGACCCGGATCTGCCGTCGGTGGTGGTGACCGGCTCGATCGCCGAGATGATCGGCGGCGGCGTCACGCCGTCGGGTACCAACATCCAGCGTTTCCTGCCGCGCACGATCGACGAAGACCAGTGGCAATGCGCGAATCGCGCGATGTTCTGGCTGTGGAGCGAGTACGGCATGAAGAAAGTGCCGGCGCGCAAGCCTTATGCAGAGCGTCCGGCCGGTGAGAAGCCACGTGTCAACATCATCGGCCCGTGCTACGGCACCTTCAACTGCCCGAGCGATCTGGCCGAAATCCGCCGCCTGGTGCAAGGCATCGGCGCCGAAGTGAACATGACCTTCCCGCTCGGCAGCCACCTGGCTGACGTGTCGCGGCTGGTCGAGGCCGACGTCAACATCTGCATGTACCGCGAATTCGGCCGCATGCTGTGCGAAGCGCTGGATCGCCCGTACCTGCAGGCACCGATCGGCCTGCACAGCACCACCAAGTTCCTGCGCAAGCTGGGCGAGTTGCTGGGCCTCGACCCCGAACCCTTCATCGAGCGCGAGAAGCACACGACGATCAAGCCGATCTGGGACCTGTGGCGCTCGGTGACGCAAGACTTCTTCGGCACCGCCAGCTTTGCGGTGGTGGCCAACGACACCTACACCCGCGGCATACGCCACTTCCTCGAAGACGAGATGGGCCTGCCCTGCCAATTCGCAGTGTCGCGACTGCCGGGCGCGAAGACAAACAACGAAGAAGTTCGCCAGTTGGTGAAAGACAAGACCCCGCTGGTGATGTACGGCAGCTACAACGAACGCATCTACCTCGCCGAATGCGGCGGTGGTTCGATGATGAAAGCGAGCTTCATCCCTGCGTCGTTCCCGCTGCCCATCATCCGCCGTCACACCGGCACGCCATTCATGGGCTACTCGGGCGCGACCTACATCGTGCAGGAATTCTGCAACGCGCTGTTCGACGCGCTGTTCCACATCCTGCCACTGGGCACGGACCTCGACCGTGTCGACCCGACACCGGCGCGCATCGACGGCCAGGTGCCGAGCCCGTGGGACGTGGACGCTCAGGAACTGCTCGATGAGATAGTGCAGACCGAGCCGGTGCTGGTGCAGATTTCCGCGGCCAAGCGCCTGCGCGACCGCGCAGAACGCGATGCCCGCCGTGCGGGCGAAGCCCGCGTCACGGCCGCCCGCGTGACGACGTCGCGCGATGCGATGCGGCAGGGAGAGCCGGCATGACGGCCAGCGCACAAGCGTTGTTGATGAATTCGTTCAGCTTGACGCTGAACACACCGAATGTCGCGGCGCAGTGCCGCGGCTGCCTCGATCGCGCGGGCTCTGCGCGGTACCGGCCAACAGGCCGTCGTTAAGGAGTAAATCCTATGGCTGAAAGAAAAGGCACTATCTCAGGCCTGACCGATGAAGAGGCACAAGAGTTTCATAGATTCTATGTGCAAGGCTTTGTTGGCTTCACTGCAGTGGCAGTGATCGCACATTTCTTGGTGTGGGCTTGGCGTCCTTGGCTCTGATTTAACTCCCGGAAGGGGAATGCTATGACTGATACAACGAAACCGTCACTGCAGCAGATATTGAAGAACGATTCAAAAGCGTATCTGGGTATCTTCGCGGTGAGTTTTTTCTTGTTTTTGGTGATCGCCGTCTTCGCGCAAGCGATGACATGGCAGTGGCGTTCTTGGTTGCCGGGATCAGAGGCTGAAAAATCTTTGATTGGCGGTGTCAAAGGTGCGGTTTATACCTTTATGTCGCATTTACTTTAGGAGATAGACCATGTGGAGAATTTGGCGTTTGTTCGATCCGCTGCGTACGATGGTTGCGCAAGGCGTTTTTCTGTTTGGACTGGCAGTGCTGATTCATTTGGTGCTGTTGAGCACGTCGACCTTCAACTGGCTCGATGGCGCCAACTCACGGGCCAAACTGACACAGCACGCATCATTGCCTGCCGAGGTTACTTCACCCGTCGCGAAGTGACAGCATCGGGCTTGCGCCCGAGGTAGACGCGGCACGGGCTCACGCCCGGCCCCGTCTGCCGAAACGAACAATGCCCTCGGCAGCTTTGTATTGCCTGGGGCTCGGAGGAGTTGCTTATGGCCACGCTCAGTTTTGAAAGAAAATACCGTATCCGCGGAGGCACCCTGGTCGGAGGGGACCTTTTCGATTTCTGGGTAGGGCCTTTTTATGTTGGATTCTTTGGCGTCACGACGCTGTTTTTTGCTCTGCTTGGTACCGCACTCATTCTGTGGGGTGCTGCCATTGGCGGCACCTGGAATGTGTGGCAAATTAATATTGCACCACCAGATTTAAAATATGGCCTGGCCTTTGCGCCGCTGCGCGAAGGGGGCTTGTGGCAACTCATTACCGTCTGTGCCATCGGCGCATTCAGTTCCTGGGCTCTGCGAGAAGTTGAGATATGTCGAAAACTGGGGATGGGCTTGCATGTGCCTGTCGCCTTTTCGTTTGCCATATTTGCCTACGTGACGCTGGTCGTGATTCGTCCCGTGCTGATGGGGGCATGGGGCCATGGGTTCCCCTATGGAATACTGAGCCACTTGGACTGGGTGTCGAACACGGGGTACCAATACCTGCACTTTCACTACAACCCGGCGCACATGCTGGCGATCACCTTCTTCTTCACGACCTGCCTGGCCTTGTCGCTGCACGGTGCGCTGGTGCTGTCGGCGACCAATCCGCAAGCAGGCGAAGTTGTCAAGGCGCCAGAGCATGAAGACACCTTCTTCCGCGACACCATCGGCTACTCGATCGGCACGCTGGGCATCCACCGTCTGGGCCTCTTCCTGGCACTGTCGGCGGTGTTCTGGAGTGCGGTTTGCATCGTGATCAGTGGGCCTTTCTGGACCCGTGGCTGGCCCGAGTGGTGGGGCTGGTGGCTGAACCTTCCGATCTGGCATTGATGCGCGTGCACCAGGAGACTACCCATGGCTGAATACCAGAACATCTTCACCGCGGTGCAAGCGGTCGGCCCGATCCATCACGGCATCGAGCACAAAACCGAAAGCACCCGTCTCGGCGACCCGCTCATCGTCCACCTGATCGGCCGCATCGGCAATGCGCAGATCGGCCCGGTTTACCTGGGCGCCCTTGGCCTTGCGTCGATCTTTTTCGGCACGCTCGCGATCAACATCATGGGCTTCAACATGCTGGCCTCGGTTGACTGGAGCCCGGTCCAGTTCGTCCGCCAGTTGTTCTGGTTGGCACTTGAGCCGCCCGCAGCGTCCAATGGTTTGGGCTTGGCGCCTTTGAACCAAGGTGGTTGGTGGCAAATTGCCGGCTTGTTCCTGACAATGTCGATCCTGCTGTGGTGGGCACGTACCTACCGACGCGCTCGAGAACTCGGTATGGGCACCCACGTCGCGTGGGCGTTCTTGGCGCCCATCTGGTTGTTCCTGGTGCTCGGCTTGTTCCGCCCGGTGCTCATGGGTAACTGGGGAGAGGGCGTGCCGTTTGGCATCTTCCCGCACCTGGACTGGACTGCGGCGTTTTCAATCCGCTACGGCAACCTGTTCTACAACCCGTTCCACATGTTGTCGATTGCGTTCCTGTACGGGTCGGCGCTGCTGTTTGCGATGCACGGCGCGACCATTCTTGCGGTCAGTCGTTTTGGCGGCGAGCGCGAAATTGAACAAATCACCGATCGAGGCACAGCCTCGGAACGTGCCGCGCTGTTCTGGCGCTGGACCATGGGCTTCAACGCCACCATGGAATCGATTCACCGCTGGGCATGGTGGTTCGCGGTGCTGACCCCACTGACCGGTGGCATCGGCATCTTGCTGACCGGCACGGTGGTGGACAACTGGTATCTGTGGGCGGTGAAGCACGGCGTTGCGCCGATGTACCCCGCCGTGTGGGCCCCGGTGATCGATCCCGCGACACTCCAGGGAGTCAAGCCATGAACAGGAGTTTGACGATGACTTTGCGCGTGATCTTGATGTTTGCGGCCGCGTTGCTTGCGGGCTGTGAACGTCCGCCGATCGAAACCGTACAGCGCGGCTTCCGTGGCACCGGCATGGCGGAGATCTACAACCCGCGCACGCTTGCCGTGAAAGCGGAGTTGAATCAGCCACCGGCTGCCACCGCACCAGCGTCGCCGGGGGGCCCTGCAGCCGCGCTGGTGTACCAGAACGTCCAGGTGCTCAACGATCTGAGCATTGGCGAGTTCTCCCAGTTGATGGTCTCAATGACCGCGTGGGTGGCGCCTGAGCAGGGCTGTACGTATTGCCACGACGCTCAGAATTTCGCGCTGGACGACAAGTACACCAAAGTCGTCGCGCGCAAGATGCTGCAGATGACTCGCAAGATCAACGCTGACTACAAGAGTCACGTCGCTGAAACCGGCGTCACTTGCTACACCTGCCACCGGGGCAACAACATTCCGGCAAACATTTGGTTCAAGGCGGCGCCCGAACAGCGTTCCGCTGGGCTGCTGGGCGACCGGGCAGGGCAGAACACCGTCTCGACAGTGGCAAACCTGTCGTCCCTGCCTGAGGATCCCTTCACGCCGTTCCTGCTGGGTTCTGAAGATATCCGGGTGCACGGCACGACCGCCTTGCCCACCGGGAACAAGCACACCATCAAGCAAGCCGAGTGGACATACAGCCTGATGACGCACATGTCCACCGCGCTGGGCGTCAATTGCACCTACTGCCATAACAGCCGATCGTTCGCCGACTGGAATGCGAGCCCACCGCAGCGCGCCACCGCTTGGTATGGCATCCGCATGGTGCGTGATCTGAACAACCAGTACCTGGAGCCGATCACCAAGGTTTTCCCACCGCACAGGCTCGGCCCCACAGGCGACGTGGCCAAAGCCAACTGTCAGACCTGCCACCAGGGTCTGTTCAAACCTCTGTACGGTGCCGCTATGGTCAAGAACCATCCGGAGTTGGCCACTCAGCGACCGTCACTGCTGCCGCCAGCGGCAGCGTCAGCCCCAGTGGCGGACGTGGCCCTCCAGTAGCAGGTGAGTTTCATGCGCCTGTCAAAAGCGGTCTGCGGACCGCTTTTGTATTTTGGCCAGCAAGACAGCAGGCCAAACACATTGTTTACATAATATGCATAGTCATGCATTTACAGTTTAGCCATCGTTCTACCACCTCACATTGAGGCCGCCGTGACTCGCCGACATCACTTGGGCAACAAAATGGGCCAAGTCCTTGTGAGAGTTGGCCCATCGACACCACTGGTCGGGACGGCGGGATTCGAACTCGCGACCCCTTGCACCCCATGCAAGTGCGCTACCAGGCTGCGCTACGCCCCGACTGACTGCTGAGTATAGGTCCGAACGGCCAGTGATCAGGGTGCCAGCAGTCCACGGATGGACATCAATTCCAGCCGCACCTGAGCAACTGACAGTGCGACACCGCCGTGCAGCGGCGCAGTCGTCGAGGCGTCGTCGGGTGGTGGCACGCTGATATCCGAGCCAAGATCATCCGAGATGGCGCTTTGGCCGTGATCCATCGAGGCGGCATCATCCAGGAAAGACAGACTGGATACCGGTTCGACCAAGCGGTTACGAGCCCCGCTGATGGTGAAGCCTTGCTCGTACAGCAGCCCGCGGATACGGCGAATCAGCAGCACCTCGTGATGCTGGTAATACCGCCGGTTGCCGCGCCGCTTCATCGGCTTGAGCTGGGTGAACTCCTGCTCCCAATAGCGCAAAACATAGGGTTTCACGCCGCACAAATCGCTCACTTCACCGATGGTGAAGTACCGTTTGGCGGGGATGTCA
>JAKFUQ010000134.1 GCA_021732645.1 Rhizobacter sp.
GAATTCCTCGAATAAGTTGCCGGCGCGGGTTTTGCTGGTCATGGCGGCCCCGCCTTTAGAAGCCGTAGGCCTCTGCCAGCGCAGGATCCTTGCGCGCCACCAGGCGCGCCAGGTCGACCATCACCTTGGCCTGCTTCCAGGTCGCGTCGTCCTGCATCTTGCCGTCGATGGTGGCCACCCCGGTGCCGTCGGGCATCGCGTCGAGGATGCGCTTGGCGAACAGCACTTCCTTCACGTCGGGGCTGAACACGCGCTTGGCGATGGCGATCTGGTTCGGCGCCAGAGACCACGCGCCGGCACAGCCCATGATGAAGGCGTTGCGGAACTGCGCTTCGCAGCCGGCTTCGTCTTTAAGGTCGCCGAACGGGCCGTAGAAGCTGCGTATGCCGCTCGCCGCACAGGCGTCGACCATGCGCGCCAGCGTGTAGTGCCACAGGTCCTGCTGCGCGTAGCCGCGTTCGGGTTGGCCTTCGGCGGGGTCGGCAAGTACACCGTAACCCGGGTGGCCGCCGCCGACGCGGGTGGTCTTCATGCCGCGCGAGGCCGCCAGGTCAGCCGGGCCCAGGCTCATGCCGTGCATCCGCGGGCTGGCGCGTGCGATCTCCTCGACGTTCTTCACGCCTTCGGCGGTTTCCAGCAGCGCATGGATCAGGATCGGCTTCTTCACGCCATGCCGCGCTTCGAGCTGCGCCAGATACTGATCGACGTAGTGGATGTCCCAGGGCCCCTCGACCTTCGGAATCATCACCGCGTCAAGCCGGTTGCCGACCCCTTCGACGATCTGCGCCAGGTCGTCGAGGATCCACGGGCTGTTCAGGCAATTCACCCGCACCCACAGGCCGGTGTCGCCGAGGTCGGCCGCTTTCACGCCGTCGATGAAGCCCTGGCGCGCAGCGCCTTTGGCGTCGAGGGGGATCGCGTCTTCGAGGTTGCCGCAGAGCACGTCGACCTGCGCGGCGGTTTCCGACAGGCGGGCGCGGATTTTTTCGATGTGCGGCGGGAAGAAGTGCACCACCCGTTCCGGCCGCACTGGCAGTTCGCGGAACGGGGCCGGCGCGCCGATGGCCAGCGGTTTGTAGAAGTTGTTGGGCAGCTTCATCGATCGGTCCTCGCTAAGAATGAGATTCAGAGATTCAGAAATTCAGGTCGCCGACGGCCCGGCGACGATGCCGGCGTCGTGGAGTTGGCCGACCTCGGCCGACGGCAGGCCGAGCACGTCAAGCAGTATCTGGTCGGTGTGCTCGCCCAGGCGCGGCGCCGGGGCGGCGGGCAGGCGCGGGACCTTGCTGAAGTCCAGCGGCGATGCCGGTGCCAGCGAGCGGCCGATACCCGGCTGGTCGAGCATGGTGAACATCGGGTGCGCCGTCGACAGGTCAGGGTCCTGCGCTATCGCCTGGCGCACCGTGCGGTACGGGCCCCAGGTGACGCGGGCGGCGTCGAACGCGGTGCGCACCTCGGCCAGCGTGCGCGCGGCGAACCACGGCGCCAAGATCGCGACCAGTGCCTCGCGGGCACGAAAGCGGTTGCCTTCCTGGTTCAGGTCGAGCCCGGTCTGCTGCGCCAGCGCCGTGATCGCCGCGGCCGTGCCGGTGGCCTTGACGAGGCAGCCCCACTGCAAATCGGTCAGGCCGACGACCATGGCGCGCTCGCCATCTTTGGTGACGAAGTCGCAACCGAAGGCGCCATAGAGGTGGTTGCCGTAGCGTGGCCGGTCGACGTCGTTCACTTGCACCTCGGCCAACATGCCCAGGTGGCCGAGCATGGCCAGGCCCACGTCTTTCAGCGCCAGCGTGACGAGTTGGCCCTCGGCATGGCGGTCGCGGTGGCGGAGTGCGGCGAGCATGGCGGTGGCGATCATGTTGCCGGCGATCGCGTCCCAGGCCGGGAAGACATGGTTGGCCGGCACCGGGCTGTCGGCCGGGCCGGTCAGCATCGGGAACCCGAGGCCGGGGTTGACGGTGTAGTCGACCTCCGACCCGCCGTCGCGGCGGCCGAGCAGGTTGACCATGATGAGGTCGGCGCGCTGGGCGGCCAGCGTGTCGTAGGCCAGCCAGCCGCGCGCCGGGAAGTTGGTGCTGAACAGCCCCGCATCGGCGCCGGGTGCGCAGATCAGCGCGGTCAGCAGTTCCTGTCCGCGCGGCTGGCGGATGTCGACCGCAATCGAGCGCTTGCCCTTGTTCATGCCAGCCCAGAACATCGAGGCACCGTTGGCCGCCACCGGCCAGCGTGCGTGGTCGAGGCCGCCGCCGATGGGGTCGAAGCGGATCACATCGGCACCCAGCTGCGCCAGCGTCATGCCGCCGAGCGGCGCCGCGACGAAGGCCGAGCCTTCGATCACGCGCAGGCCGTGCAGAATGCCTTGCGCCATTCAGACCACGCCCGTCGCGCGCAGGTGCGCGATCTGCGCGTCGTCCAGGCCGAGCAGTTCGTGCAGCACCTCGTCCGTGTGCTCGCCGAGCTTGGGGCCCAGGCTGCGGATGCTGGCCGGCGTCTCCGACAAGCGCGGTACGGGCGCTGGCACGATGACCTGCTCGCCGGTGTCCGGGGCGTCCATCGTCACCAGGTTGCGACGGGCATGGAACTGGCGGTCGCCGAAGATGTCGGCGATGTTGTTGAGCGGGCCGGCCGGCGTGTCGGTGGCGTAACAGCGCTCCAACACTTCTTCGCGGGTCAGCGCACCGCACCAGTCGCGCACGATCTCGTTGACGTCGTGTCGGTGGGCCAGCCGCGTCTTCTGGTCGCCGTAGGTGTCTGCGGTCGCGAGTTCGGGCCGGCCCATGGCCTTGGCCAGACGCTCGAACAGCAGGTCGGTCGCGCAGCTGATGGCGACCCACTTGCCGTCCTTCGTCGAAAAGTGTCCGTGCGGAACGGCGAAGTCGTTGTGCGACGAGCCCGCACGTTCGCGCACGATGCCGAACATGCCGTAGGCCGGTGCCAGTTCTTCGGTGCAACGGAACACCGACTCGTACAGCGCCGCGTCTACGTACTGTCCCTCGCCCGTGCGCTCCTTGTGGCGCAGCGCCAGCATCACGCCCAGGCAGCCATAAAGGCCGGTCATGTAGTCGCCCAGCGTCGTCGAGCCGGGCGTCACCGGCGTGCCCTTGGGCATGCCGGCCAGGTAGGCGATGCCGCCGACCGCATGCGCCACGCGGGCGAACCCAGGGCGGTCCTTGTAGGGCCCGGTTTGGCCGTAACCGGTCACGCGCAGCATCACCAGCCCGGGGTTGATTTTCTTGAGCACCTCCCAGCCCAGGCCCCATTTCTCGAGCGTGCCGGTGCGGAAGTTCTCGCACAGCACGTCGGTCTTGGCGATCATCTGTCTGAATATCTCGGCGCCTTCGGGGTTGCGCAGGTCGAGCGTGACCGAGCGCTTGTTGCGCCCCTCGCTGAGCCAGGTCAGCGTGTCGCCCCGCTGTGACGGCGTGCCGAAGCGTCGCAGCGCATCGCCGCCGTCGGGGTGCTCGACCTTCAGCACGTCGGCGCCGAACTCGCCGAGCAAGGTGGCACAGTAAGGCGCTGCGATTACCGTGGCCAGGTCGATGACGCGGATCCCTGCCAGCGGCAGCGGTTTGGCCGGTGTGACGTCCGGGGGGCTCATGTCAGATGACCTTTTTCTCGCGCAGCCGGTGCAGCTCTTCAGCCTGCACGCCGAGCAGGCCAAGCAGCACGTCGGTGGTGGCGTTGCCCAGCGTCGGGCCGAGATTGGTGATGCGCCCGGGCGTGGCCGACAGCCGCGGGATCACGCCCGGCACCACCACCTCGCCGAGTTCGTCGGCCGGCACGTGCGCCAGGTTGCCGCGCGCGGCGAACTGTTCGTCGACGAAGATGTCGGCGATCGAGTTGACCTTGCCCACAGGCACCTCCTCGGCCAGACAACGTTCCAGCACCTCGGTGCGCTCGAGCGACGCCACCCATTCGGTGACGAGCTTGTTGATGTGGTCGCGCGCCGCCAGCCGCTTTCGTTGCGGGCCGTACTGGTCGGGCGCCGACAGCTCCGGCCGGCCCATCGCCACGATGAGCCGCTCGAACATCTTGTCGGTCGTGCAGGCAATGGCGATCCACTTGTCGTTCTTGGTGCGGAAGTGGCCGTGCGGACACGCCACGAAGCTGCCCGAGCCTTCACGCTCGCGGATCTTGCCGTGCAGTCCGTACGAGGCGGCAATCTCCTCGAGCACGCGGAAGATCGCTTCGTAGATGCCCACGTCGATGACCTGACCGACGCCCGTGGCCTCGGCGTGCCGCAGCGCGACCAGCGCGCCGATGGCGCCGAACAAGCTGGCGATGTAGTCACCCAGCGGCACCGTGCCGGGCAGCACGGGCGTTTCGCCGGGAAAGCCGGCCAGGTAGTTCAGCCCGCCGAAAGCCTGCGCAATGTGGGCGAAGCCGTGGCGGCGGCGGTAGGGTCCGGTCTGGCCGTAGCCGGTCACGCGCAGCATCACCAGCTTGGGGTTGGCCTTGTGCAGCACGTCCCAGCCGAGGCCCCAGCTTTCCATCGTTCCGGGGCGGAAGTTCTCGATCAGCACGTCGCTCTTGGCCACGAGCTTCAAGAACAGCGCCACGCCTTCCGGCTGCAGCAGATCGATGGTCACCGAGCGCTTGTTGCGGCTCTCGCTCAACCATTTCAAAGTGGCATCGGGGCGCTCGGTGGGGGTGCCGAAGCGCCGCATCGGGTCGCCGCCCAGCGGGTGCTCGACCTTGATGACATCGGCGCCGAACTCGCCCATCACCGAGCCCGCGTACGGCCCGGCAAGGAAGTTCCCGACGTCTATGACGCGCACGCCGTCGAGCGGCAGGGCGGTGGGCGTGGCGTCGGTCGGCATGCGTGGCTACTTCACTTCGCGAGGGTCGGGTTTCGGGAGTCGCAAGTCACTGGCGCCACCAAGCTTATGGTCATATCGAACGATCAATTCCGGGTGGATTCCCGCGTGACCGACCCTGGCCCCACTGAACTAGCATCTGCGAAAATCATGGGACACGATGTGGAAACCGACTTCAGCGCCTGGATCGGCCGCACCGAGTCGGTTGAAGACCCGCTGGCCGTGGTGCAGGCGCAGGCTGCCTGTGCCACCTTCGACGAAGCCGCGCCGCTGATTGCCGTGGGCGACCCGCTGCCCTTGCCCTGGCACTGGTTTCACTTCCTGCCGCGCGCGCCGCAGGCGATGCTCGACGCCGACGGACACCCGCAGCGTGGCGGCTTCTTGCCACCGATCCCCTACCCGCGCCGCATGTTCGCCGGTGCCCGCATCACGGTGCACCGGCCGCTCGTGGTGGGCACGCCAGCGCTGCGCCAGTCGACGATCCGCAATGTCGTGATGAAGTCGGGCAAGTCCGGGTCGCTGGGCTTCGTGACGGTAGGGCAACACTTTAGCCAAGGCGGTGAGTTGTGCCTGGAGGAAGAGCAGGACATCGTCTACCGCGAGCCCGGTGCGCGCGTCATGGCGCCGGTGGCGGCGGTGCTGCAGCCGCCGCCTGCAGGCGCCTGGACGCGCACGGTGCAGCCCGACACGCGGTTGCTGTTCCGCTTCTCGGCGCTGACCTTCAACGCCCACCGGATCCATTACGACCGCAGCTACGCCAGCGAGGTGGAGGGTTACCCCGGCCTGGTCGTGCATGGTCCGCTGACCGCCGCGCTGTTGCTGCAACTGGTGCGCCGATCGACGCTGCGGCCAGTGCGTGCCTTCAGCTTCCGCGGCGTGGCGCCGCTGTTCGATCTCGGGCCAGTGCGGCTGGTGGGCACACTGCAAGGCGACACGGTGGCCCTCGAAGCCCAGGGCCCGGACGGCGCGGTGGCGCTGATGGCATCGGCCACGCTCGCTTAAGACCCGGCGTCGTTGGGCTGCACCTCAGTCCTTGAGGCGACGCGCCGCCACGGCACGGCGGCGCGACAGGATCCACCAGGTGTTCAGGCCGGTCAGCACCATGAGGGGCCAGAGCAGGGTGCAGGTCAGCGTCCACATCACGCGCCCATCCAGCAGGGGGGTGGGCTCGCTCTTGTCGCGCCGCTGCGTGGGGCCTTCGCTGAACAGGTGCCGGTTCGAGTAGGTGGCGAGGCCAAAGCAAAAGCCGAAGGCGAGAAACAAAGCGATGGGCAGGGTCACAGCACGCTCCTAGTGCGTTGTTTGCCGAGTGGGGCGGGATGCCCTCGACAGTTACACGCCGCCCGATCGTAGGCACCACCTCACAGGGGCGCAAGTGCGCCGATCGTGTCGGGCCTGTCGACAAGTGCCGCAGGGGGTCATCAAATCGACTGAAAATGCGCGCTTCGCGTGTATGACGGGCTCGACTCCCCACTATCGAAAGCACCCCATGAAGCTACAAGCCAAAGTCTGCATCGTCACCGGCGCTGCCAGCGGTATCGGCAAGGAAATCGCCATCGTATTTGCCCGCGAGGGTGGCAAGGTCGCGATCGCCGACATGAACCTGGTCGCCGCGCAGGCCACCGCCGATGAAATCACTCAAGCCGGCGGCACCGCCATGGCCGTCGCGATGGACGTGACCCGCGAAGACCAGGTCAACGCCGCCGTCGCGGCGGTGGTGGCCGCTTATGGTGGGGTGGATGTGCTGGTCAGCAACGCCGGCATC
>JAKFUQ010000104.1 GCA_021732645.1 Rhizobacter sp.
GGCGGCCGTCGGCTATGCCGGCATCGCCGACCTGGACCAGACCTTGATCGACCTGCACCTCGACGACGTGCAGGTGGTCTCGCGTGGTGGGCGCCACCCTGCGTACCGCGAGGAAGACGGCCAGCGCGTGATGAAGCAAAGCGAGATCACGGTACGGGTGAACCTGAACCGCGGCGCGGCCAGCACCACGGTGTGGACCTGCGATCTCAGCTACGAGTACGTGAAGATCAACGCCGACTACCGCAGTTGACCGGCGCGCTGCTGCGCCGGTTGCTCAGCGTGACGGCAGCGTGTCCACCGCGTCGGTGAACAGCGCGTCCACGCCCCAGCTGAACAGGCGCTCGGCCACCGCCGCGTCGTTCACCGTGTAGGCCATGGCCAACAGACCGGCCGCGTGCAGCCGTGCTACCCACGCGGCGTCGACCAGCACGAAGTCCGCCACCACCGCGACGCAGCCCAGCGCTTGCGCCTGCTCGAACCAGCCGGGTGTCAGCGCATCGAGCAGCAGCGCACGCGGCAATCCCGGCGCGGCGTCGCGTGCCGCGGCCACCGCCTCCACCGAGAACGAGCTGAGCAGCGGCAGGCTCGCCTGGCCCTGCCACAAGCGCGCCGCTTCGGCGGCGACACGTACGCCGGTCAGCGCTTCGAGTCCCGGTGTCGGCTTGATCTCGATGTTCAGCAGCGAGCCGGTGGCGATGCAGAACTGCGCGATGGTCTCCAGTGTCGGGATCGGCTCGCCAGCGTAGGTGGCGCTGTGCCAGCCGCCGGCGTCCAGCGTGGTGAGCTCGGCCCAAGTCCGATCACCGGCAACGCCCTTCCCGTCGGTGGTGCGCTCCAGTGTGGTGTCGTGCAGCAGGAAGGCGACGCCGTCGGCGCTGAGCTTCACGTCGCATTCGAAGGCGCGGCAGCCATGCTGGTAGCCGAGGCGAAATGCTGCCAGCGTGTTCTCCGGCGCCAGCGTTCCGGCACCTCGGTGAGCGATCCACTGGCAGGCCCGCCAGGGGCTGTCTGGGGCGAGCGCGGCACGCAGCGGTGGCTCGGTGGTCATGGGCTCGGAGCGGTTGGGTGCACCATTGCCACAACGATAGACGCCTTTGTCGTGTGACGGTGCCCCCACACCCTGGCTTTCCATCGGCGACCAACGACAATCAGACGTAATTGCCATGGGTCTGCCCTGGAGCAGACTTGGCCCTTCGCCAGTCGCCCTATTTATGAACGCACCCACGACCTTGACCGAATTGGTGTCCGCGAGCCGCGTTGAAACCGGCGCGCCTCGCCTGCGCGAGATTCCGTACAACTACACGTCGTTCTCCGACCGCGAGATCGTGCTGCGGCTGCTCGGCACACGGGCGTGGGAGCTGCTCGGGCGCTTGCGCGGCGAGCGTCAGACCGGCCGCTCGGCGCGGATGCTCTACGAGGTGCTGGGCGACATCTGGGTGGTGCAGCGCAACCCCTATCTGCAAGACGACCTGCTCGACAACCCGAAGCGCCGTCAGTTGCTGATCGACGCGCTGCACCACCGTCTGGCCGAAGTCGAGGCGCGTGCCAAGCCCAGCGACGGCGCCCACCACAGCGAAGTCAACGAGCTGCTGACCTGCGCAAAGGCGGCGGTGCAGCGCTTCGCCGGCCAGTTCGACGAGGTGTCTGCACTTCGCCGCCGCACCACCAAGACGCTGCGCCGCTGCACTGCCGCCGACAACGTCAAGTTCGATGCGCTGTCGCGCGTGTCGCACGTGACAGACGCGACCGACTGGCGCGTCGAGTACCCGTTCGTCGTGCTGACGCCCGACACCGAAGCCGAGATGGCCGCGTTGGTCAAGGGCTGCGTGGAACTTGGCCTGACCATCATCCCGCGCGGCGGCGGCACCGGCTACACCGGTGGCGCGATCCCGCTGACCTGGAACAGCGCGGTCATCAACACCGAGAAGCTCGAAGCGATGAGCGAGGTAGAGATGCGCCAGCTGCCCGGCGTCGATCAGCCGGTGGCCACGGTGTGGAGCGAAGCCGGCGTCGTCACGCAGCGCGTGGCCGACGCGGCCGAGCGCGGCGGTTTCGTGTTCGCGGTCGATCCGACCTCGGCCGAAGCCAGCTGCATCGGCGGCAACATCGCGATGAACGCCGGCGGCAAGAAGGCCGTGCTGTGGGGCACCGCGCTCGACAACCTGGCCTCGTGGCGCATGGTCACGCCCGAAGCCAAGTGGCTCGAAGTCACGCGGCTGAACCATAACCTCGGCAAGATCCATGATGTCGAAGTCGCCAGCTTCGAATTGAAGTACTTCGATGCCAGCGGCAAGACGCTGGAGCGCACCGAGCGGCTCGACATTCCCGGTGTCACCTTCCGCAAGGAAGGCCTGGGCAAGGACGTGACCGACAAGTTCCTCGCCGGTCTGCCAGGTATCCAGAAGGAGGGCTGCGACGGCCTGATCACCAGCGCGCGCTGGATCGTCCACAAGATGCCAGCGCACATCCGCACCGTGTGCCTGGAATTCTTCGGCAATGCGAAGGACGCGGTGCCCAGCATCGTCGAGATCAAGGACTACCTGTTCGCCCAGGCGAAAGCCGGTGGCGCGGTGCTCGCAGGGCTTGAGCACCTGGACGACCGCTACCTGAAGGCCGTGGGCTACGCCACCAAGAGCAAGCGCGCGCATGTGGGCGCCAACGCCAACGGCCTGCCGAAGATGGTGCTGTTCGGCGACATCGCCGGCGACGATGCCGACGTGGTCGCGCGCGCCACCAGCGAGGTGATCCGCATCGCGAACAGCCGCGCGGGCGAAGGCTTCGTCGCGGTCAGCCCCGAGGCGCGCAAGAAGTTCTGGCTGGATCGGAAAAGAACCGCAGCGATCAGCAAGCACACCAACGCCTTCAAGGTGAACGAAGACGTGGTGATCCCGCTGCCGCGCATGGGCGAGTACACCGAAGGCATCGAGCGCATCAACATCGAGCTCAGCCTGCGCAACAAGCTCGCGCTGCTCGATGCGCTGGAAGCGTTCTTCCGCAAGGGCCAGCTGCCGCTGGGCAAGGGCGACGACGCGGTCGACATCCCGTCGGCCGAGTTGCTGGAAGACCGGGTGCAGCAGGCGCTGACGCTGATCGACGAGGTGCGTGCGCTGTGGCAGCACTGGATCACGCACCTGGACACCGGCATCGGTGAGCCCAGCTACTTCGCGCGCTTGCAAGACCACTCGCTGCGCGCCTCGTGGAAGCTGCAGGTGCGCGCGCCGCTGCAAGCCATCTTTGCCGGTGCGGCGCTGTCACCGGTGATCGACGCGTGTCAGGCCATCCACAAAAAAGTGCTGCACGGCCGGGTGTGGATCGCGCTGCACATGCACGCCGGCGACGGCAATGTGCACACCAACATCCCTGTGAACAGCGACGACTACGAGATGCTGCAGACCGCGCACGAGGCGGTCGCGCGCATCATGAATCTGGCACGGCGGCTCGACGGCGTGATCTCCGGCGAGCACGGCATCGGCATCACCAAACTCGAATTCATGACCGACGCCGAGCTGGCCGATTTCGCCGCCTACAAGCAGCGTGTCGATCCGCAGGGGCGCTTCAACAAAGGCAAGCTGGTTCGGGACCAGCAACTGCATTCGGACCTGACCAATGCCTACACGCCGAGCTTCGGCCTGATGGGCCACGAGTCGCTCATCATGCAGCAGAGCGACATCGGCGCGATTGCCGACAGCGTCAAGGACTGCATGCGCTGCGGCAAGTGCAAGCCGGTGTGCGCCACCCACGTGCCGCGCGCCAACCTGCTGTACAGCCCGCGCAACAAGATCCTCGCGACCTCGCTGCTGGTCGAAGCCTTTCTGTACGAAGAGCAGACCCGCCGCGGCATCAGCCTGCGCCACTGGGAAGAGTTCGAGGACGTGGCCGACCACTGCACCGTGTGCCACAAGTGCCTGAGCCCGTGCCCGGTCAAGATCGACTTCGGCGACGTGTCGATGAACATGCGCAACCTGCTGCGCAAGATGGGCAAGAAGAGCTTCCGTCCCGGCAACGCGGTCGCGATGACCTTCCTGAATGCGACCAACCCGCAGACGATCAACCTGATGCGCGGCGCGATGGTCGGCGTCGGCTTCAAGGCGCAGCGCCTCGCCAACGACCTGCTGCAGCGTCTGGCGCGCAAGCAGACCGCGCTGCCACCGGCCACGGTCGGCACCGCGCCGATCAAGGAGCAGGTGATCCACTTCATCAACAAGAAGCTGCCTGGCGGCTTGCCGAAGAAGACCGCACGCGCCTTGCTCGACATCGAGGACAAGGACTACGTGCCCATCATCCGCAACCCGCAGACGACGACGGCCGAGACCGAGGCGGTGTTCTATTTCCCCGGCTGCGGCTCCGAGCGGCTGTTCTCGCAGGTGGGCCTGGCCACGCAGGCGATGCTGTGGCATGCCGGCGTGCAGACGGTGCTGCCGCCGGGTTACTTGTGCTGTGGTTACCCGCAGCGCGGCAGCGGGCAGTTCGACAAGGCCGACAAGATCATCACCGACAACCGGGTGCTGTTCCACCGCGTGGCCAACACGCTGAACTACCTCGACATCAAGACGGTGGTGGTGAGCTGCGGCACCTGTTACGACCAGTTGCAGGGCTACCAGTTCGACAAGATCTTCCCTGGCTGCCGGATCATCGACATCCATGAATACCTGCTGGAAAAAGGCATCACCTTGCCAGGGCAGGGCGGCTACCTGTACCACGACCCCTGCCACAGCCCGATGAAACTGCAGGAGCCGATGAAAACGGTGAAGGCGCTGCTCGGGCCCAACGTGATCGACGCCAAGCGCTGCTGCGGCGAAAGCGGCACCCTGGGCGTGACGCGGCCCGACATCAGCACGCAGGTGCGCTTCCGCAAGGAAGAGGAGTTGCGCAAAGACGAAGCGGCCTTGCGCCAAACCGGTGCGGTGGCGGCGACCGGCGTCGTCAAGGTGCTCACCTCGTGCCCAAGCTGCCTGCAAGGGCTCAGCCGCTACGGCAGCGATTTACAAAACGGACTGCTCGAGGCGGACTACATCGTCGTCGAAATGGCCAACCAGTTGCTCGGCCCCGACTGGATGCCGCACTACGTGGCCAACGCCAACCAGGGCGGCATCGAGCGGGTGCTGGTGTAGCCGAGGCTGGCCCCGTCCTTGCATGACCGGGGTTGGCAGCTTCAAGCAACCTCATCTCATGCCCTTGATGCGATGATCTGCCCTGAAGCAGCTTTTCGTTACGCTTACATGACGGGAAACCCCCTCAACCGAGGGGTGCCGGAAATGCCGGTGACCCCGTATAACCCCTAGCAGCGCCGGTAGTTCGGTGGCCCACTTCTTAAAACCCCTGTTCGGAGTACGCACCATGAAACTCAAACACATCGCCGCGGCCGCCCTTGTGGCTGTCAGCGGATCGGCCTTCGCGGTCGGTCCCGGCCCGCTGGGCACCATCGACAACCTGCCAATCATCATTGGCAACGTTGTGGCTCCCGGAATCTTCCAGGACCTCTACAACTTTTCGATCACCGATCCCGGCACCCTGTCGGGCTCGGTTATCGCCACCAACTTCGCTGGCTTCAACATCCCCGGCATCGCTGTGTCGCTGTTGGACTCGACGTTTGCCCAAATCGGCGCTGTTGACAACACACCCACCAGCTTCACCTTCAGTGGCCTGGCTGCAGGCACCTACTCGTTGAACGTCATTGGCTTTGCCACTGGCGCCACGGGTGGCCTGTATGGTGGTTCCTTCGTCGTTGCAACCGCACCGGTGCCAGAACCAGAAACCTATGCCTTGATGCTGGCAGGCCTGGGCATGGTCGGCTTCATGGCCGCACGTCGTCGCCAAGGCTGATCGTTGCATCGGCACGCTGCAAGGCGTGTCCGGTTGCTGACAAGGCGGTGCTTTTGCACCGCCTTTTTCTTTGGGGCGGGGCAACGTTAGACTGGTTGCTCCAATGTCCAAGGGTTCAAGGAATGCTGCCGCCATGGCCACACGCGCATGCGCGGGCTGCCCACTGTGCAACGAGGTCGGCGGGGTGCTCGTGGCCGCGGGCGAGCCCTGGCGCGTCATCCGCGCTGAAGATGCCGCCTTCCCAGCGTTCTACCGCGTGGTGTGGAATGACCATGTCGCCGAGTTCAGTGCCCTGTCGCCTGCGCAGCGCAGCGAGTGCATGGAGGTGGTCTGCACCGTTGAACAGGTGTTGATCGCCGCCTTGCAGCCGACCAAGATCAACCTCGCCGCTTTGGGCAATGTGGTGCCGCACCTGCACTGGCATGTGATCGCACGCTTTGCGGCCGACAGCCACTTCCCGCAGCCGGTCTGGGGGTCACCTCAGCGCGCAGCGGCAGACCCGGAAGCTAGTCTGGCCATCAGTCTGGATGCGCTGGATGCGCGCATGAAGGCCGCCCTGCAACAAGCGTTCGAGTGCACGTGATTCCAGTTGCCGCAGCGCCGTGGTGCGCGGCACCCCTCCCGATACACTGCCAGCGTCACCCA
>JAKFUQ010000138.1 GCA_021732645.1 Rhizobacter sp.
GGGCTATACCGACCTGAACTTCATCATCCCCGAACTCACCGGCGGGCTCGAGTACAAGAAAGGGCCCTACTTCGCGAGCGAGGGGGATTTTGCGTCGGCGGGCGCGGTGCACCTGCGGTTCATCGACCGGCTCGACAAGGGCATCGCATCGATAGGTTTGGGCGAAGAGGGCTACCGGCGCGTGCTGCTGGCCAATTCGCCGAAGTTCGGCCAGGGTCACCTTTTGTACGCGATCGAGGGGCTGGCCAACGACGGCCCCTTCGATGAACCCGACAAGTACCACAAGGTCAACGCTGCGCTGCGTTACAGCGTCGGCGACGCCGCCAACGGATACAACGTCACCGGCCTGCTTTACCGCGCCCACTGGAACGCCACCGACCAGATTCCACAGCGTGCGGTGGATTCGGGGCAGATCGGCCGCTTCGGCCTGATCGACCCCACCGATGGCGGCGATTCGCAGCGCTACAGCCTATCGGGGGCTTGGCGCCACAGCAACGAGACGAGCAGCACCCAGGTCAACACTTACCTGATTGACTCGAAGCTGAACCTGTTTTCGAATTTCACCTACTTCCTCGACGACCCGGTGCGCGGCGACCAGTTCGAGCAGCGGGACCGGCGCTTGAGCTTCGGGCTGAACGCCAGCCACAGCTGGTTCCAGCCCGGCGTGGGCACCGACAGCCAAAACACGTTGGGCCTGCAGTTTCAAAACGACAACATCTACAACGGCCTGCTGTCGACTCAAGCGCGGCAAACAGTGTCCACGACGCGGCTGGACCATGTGGTCGAACGCAGCGTCGGCGTCTACGCTGAAAACGCCACGCGCTGGCTGCCATGGTTTCGCACCGTGGTCGGCGTGCGCGGGGACACCTTCCGCTTCGATGTGGACAGCGACAATGATCTCAACTCCGGCAAGCGCAGCGCGGGCATCGTGAATCCCAAGTTGGCGCTGATCTTCGGGCCGTGGAGCCGCACCGAGTACTACGTGAATGCGGGCGGCGGCTTTCACAGCAATGATGCGCGCGGCACCACCATCACCATCGACCCGAAATCGGGGGATCCGGTCGACAGGGCATCGCCATTGGTGCGAGCCAAGGGCTACGAGGTCGGCGTACGCACCGAGCTCTTGCCCGGGCTGCAAAGCTCGCTCGCGCTGTACCAACTCAATCTGGACTCGGAACTGGTGTTCATCGGCGACGCGGGCAACACCGAGGCCGGCCGCGCCAGCCGCCGCATCGGCTTCGAACTGGCGAACTACTACAAGCTGTCGAACTGGCTCACGGTCGATGCCGACGTGGCCTATGCCCGGGCACGCTTTCGCAGCGACGACGGTTCGGGCAAGCGCATTCCGGGCTCGGTCGAGGGTGTGGCTTCGCTGGCTGCCTCGGTCGACAACCTCGGCCCCTGGTTCGGCGCGCTGCAGCTGCGCTACTTCGGCCCGCGCCCGCTGCTCGAAGACAACAGCGTGCGATCCAACAGCACGGCCAGCTTGAACGGGCGCATCGGCTACAAGATCACGCCGTCGGTAAAGGTGGAACTGGAAGGCTTCAACCTGACCAACCGCAAGGACTCGTCCATCGATTACTACTACGGCTCGCGCTTGCCGGGCGAGCCGCTGGGCGTGGCGACCGACGACATCCACTTCCACCCGCTCGAATCGCGCTCGTTCCGGGTGACGATGGTGGTGGAGTTCTGAACGTCAGGTCGCTCGTCATCCCCACGCGAACACGGCGTCATCAGCGATGAGCAAAAGACAACGCGTCGTGCTGCTCGCCCTGGCCGCGATGGCCTGGGCACCTGGTGCTCAGGCCCACATGGGCAGTGGCGCGTTGGGCGGGTTCTCTGCCGGGTTCATGCACCCGATCCTGGGCTGGGACCATGTGATCGCGATGGTGGCCGTGGGGCTGTGGGGCGCCTTCCTCGGCATGCCGGCCCTTTGGGTGTTGCCGGTCGTGTTCCCGCTGGTGATGGCGTTCGGCGGCGCACTGGGCGTGATGGGTGTGCCCTTGCCCGGTGTGGAAACCGGCATCGCGGTCTCGGCCATTGCGCTCGGCGGCATGGTGGCCGGTGCCGTCAGGCCACCGATCTGGGTCGCGGCGGTGATCGTCGGCACCTTCGCCATCTTTCACGGCCATGCCCACGGCACCGAACTGCCCAGCGCCGCCGACCCGGTGGCCTTCAGCCTGGGCTTCGTCATCGCCACCGGTTTGCTGCACCTGTGCGGCATCGGACTCGGCCTGCTGACGCGCTGGCCGGCGGGCATCACCGCCATCCGTGCCTTGGGCGGTGTCATCGCACTGGGCGGCTTCGGCTTCCTGTTTCACCTGTGGTGACGACGCTGCGCCTGTTGCTGGCGATCACAGTGCTGCTGATCGGGCCACAGGCGCACGCCCACGGTTCGGTCAAGGGCCTGGGCGACTTCATGGGCGGGTTTCTGCACCCCTTGTTCGAGCCCGCCCAGCTGGTTGCGTTGATCGCGTTGCTGCTGCTGGTGGCGCAGCGCGGCATCCATGAATCGACTGCAGTCATCGGTTCGCTGGCCGTGGCCACAGCGGTTGGGCTGACCGCGGCAGTGATGGGCTGGCCTGCATCAACCGACACTGCGCTGCTGATCGCCGCCCTGTTGACCGGCCTGACTGTGACCTTGGCGCGGGCACTGCCGCAAGCAGTGCTCATGGTGCTGGCCGCGGCGATCGGCCTGGGCATCGGCCTGGGCTCGGCGCCCGAAGGCCTGAAAGGAGCCCGTCTTTTCGCGTGCATGGCCGGAACCTGGTTCGGCACCTGCCTGTACGCGATCAGCGGCGTAACACTGCTCGAAGAGTTCAAGCGTCCGTGGACACCAGTGTTGATCCGGGTCGTCGGATCATGGATGACCGCCACGGCGCTGCTGGTGCTGGTGCTGGTGCTGGCATTGCATACCGTAGGGCCACCTCCCACCTCGAATGACGAAGCAGTCAACCATCCGATGGGACGCTGACGTCTTGACATCACTGAACACAACTCTGAAGTCTAACAAGACATGCAGGGCGTGCGCCACAAACGGGGACTTGTTCAGCGTTGCCTTGAGCCTTTGATTTACTGAGAGGTTTGGTCTTTTGCGCCCCTATGCGGAGCCTTGTCTGGTGGAACCGGGGGGAATCGAACCCCCGTCCGCAAGCCATCATCAGGTAGTTCTACATGCGTAGCTGACTGATTTGGTTTTAAAGGTGATCACCGCGCAGCAGCACGCTGAGACCACCTCGATTCACTTAGTTTGATCCTGCACCGAATGACGCGGCGCAGGACGAGCCCATGTGTATGACTTCGCAGCCCTTGGGTTACCCCTCAGGCCCAGCCCATCGGCCAACTGTTGCGAAGCTCACCGGTTTTAAGCGGCGAGAGCGTACGTAGAGTCGTTCGCAGTTACTTTGTTTCCAGTGGTTTTACGAGCGAACTGGTGCTCGGCATGCCCTAGTCCAAATCCGCACCCACGTCGAAGCCAGGTCGGTCCCAGAGCTGTCGAGTTTAGGCCATGCGCAGCAATTGCAAGATGTCCATCGCATTGCCCGTGATGTGGTGCGCGCCCCAGGCCTCGATGGGATTGCCCACGCCCAGGTAGCCCCAGCTGACCGCCACGGTGCACATGCCGGCGGCGTGGCCGGCCTGCACGTCGCGCAGGTCGTCGCCCACATACAGGCAGCGGGCAGGCTCGATCTGCAGGCGGCGCGCGGCTTCCAGTAGCGGCGCGGGGTGCGGCTTCGAGTGCGGCGTGCTGTCGCCGCCGATCACCACCCCGGCGCGGTCGAACAGGCCGAGCGTGCGTGTGATCGGCTCGGCATAGCGGATCGCCTTGTTGGTGACGATGCCCCAGGGCACGGCCTGCGCGTCCAGCGCATCGAGCAGCGGCTTCACGATGTCGAAGACGCGGGTTTCATTTGTCAGCCGCAGCGCGTAGCGGTCCAGAAATTCATCGCGCAGCGCGATGAAATCGTCGTCGCCAGGCACCACGCCGAAGGCCTCGCCGACCAGGCCGCGAGCACCAGAGCCGACCGTGACGCGCAACCGCTCGTAAGGCGCCTCGGGCAGGCCACGCGCGCGAAGCATCTCGTTGGCGGCGCCAGCCAGGTCGGGCGCGCTGTCGATCACGGTGCCGTCCAGGTCGAACAGAACCGCCGCAAAGTCAGGCTTCATCGGGCGGCTTGTCATGCGGGCTTGCGGCAGGCCAGCATGTAGTTGACGCTGGTGTTGTCCGACAGCCAATAGCGCCGGGTGAGCGGGTTGTATTCGAGGCCGCTGGACTCGGCCACGTCCAGGCCGGCCGCGCGGCAGTGGCTGGCCAGCTCGCTCGGCTTGATGAACTTGGCGTACTCGTGCGTGCCCTTGGGCAGCAGCTTCAGCACATGCTCGGCGCCGACGATCGCAAACAAAAACGACTTCAGGTTGCGGTTCAGCGTCGAGAAGAACAGCCAGCCGCCAGGCTTGCACAGGGCGGCACACGAGGCGACCACAGACGCCGGGTCGGGCACGTGTTCCAGCATTTCCATGCAGGTGACGATGTCGAACTGCGCGGGCATGTCGGCAGCCAGCGCTTCGACGGCGACCTCGCGGTATTCGACCGAGGGCGTTCCCGCTTCCAGCGCATGCAGCATGGCCACACGCAAGGCCTTGGTCGCGAGGTCGATGCCCAGCACGTTCGCACCGCGGCGGGCCATGGCATCAGACAAGATGCCGCCGCCGCAGCCCACATCGAGCACCCGCTTGCCCGACACGCGGGCTCGCTGGTCGATCCAGTCGAGTCGCAGCGGGTTGATCTGGTGCAGCGGGCGGAATTCGCTTTCGGTGTCCCACCAGCGGTGGGCCAGATCACTGAATTTGGCAAGCTCTTGGGGGTCGGCGTTGAGGGTCATGGCGAGGATGGTATCCAAACAAAAAACCCCGCCGTAGCGGGGTTTGAGGACATCGACCGGGGTCGATTACTTCTTGACGGCCTTGGTGCCCACCACTTCGATCTCGACGCGGCGGTTCTTGGCGCGACCGTCAGCCGACTTGTTGTCGGCGACAGGTTGCTTCTCGCCCTTGCCTTCGGTGTAGACACGGTTCTTGTCGACGCCCTTGCTCAGGAAATAAGCCTTGACGGCTTCAGAGCGGCGCAGCGACAGCGCCTGGTTGTAGGCATCGGAGCCGATCGAATCGGTGTGGCCCACGGCGATGATGACTTCGAGGTTGATCGAGCCCAGCTTGCTGACCACGTCGTCGATCTTGGCCTGGCCTTCTGGCTTGAGCACCGACTTGTCGAAGTCGAAGAAGGCGTCGGCGGCGAAGGTGACTTTCTCACTCACCGGCACAGGAACCGGGGCCACCGCGGGTGCTGCGGGTGCGGCAGCGACGGGTGCTGCAGGTGCCGCTGGTGCCGCTGCGGGTGCAGGAGGCGGCTTCAGCGCGCCATCGCACTCGGCCACGGCGGTAGCGGGCGTCCAGAAATTGTTACGCCAGCAGTATTCGTTGGTGCCGTTCTTCCAGACGATGCCGTCGGCGCTGCGCCAGTTGTCGACGGTGTGGGGCGCCGAAGCGGCGACCGGGGCATCGGTGCCTGGGGTGGCGCAACCGCCGAGCACCGCAGTGGCGACCAGCGCGGCCAAGGAATTCAATCTATTCATGGGGTTTTCTCCAGGGAGGGGGCAGTCAGATCAGCCGGATACGACAACAACATCGAAGGCAGCCGGGAATTTCAGCGGGTCTAGCCACAACGAAAAATTTATTATGCCCTAGGGTATACGCGATATCCCGCTTGCTTTTGCAGCGGCTGCGCACCGCCAGCAGGCCCGTTGTCGCCTCACCACATCGACCGACACCTACAATGCTGATCCGGCGTGTTTTCAGCGCCTCCCGCCCCGTCCATGGCGTTTTCTGCGCCCGTTTTTCCGTATGAGTCAGTTCGCCAAAGAGACACTCCCGATCAGCCTCGAAGAGGAAATGCGGCGTTCCTACCTCGACTACGCGATGAGCGTGATCGTGGGTCGGGCCCTGCCGGATGCGCGAGACGGCCTGAAGCCAGTCCACCGGCGCGTGCTGTTCGCGATGCACGAGCTGAACAACGACTGGAACCGGCCGTATAAAAAGTCCGCCCGCATCGTGGGCGATGTGATCGGCAAGTACCACCCGCACGGTGACCAGTCGGTCTACGACACCATCGTGCGCATGGCGCAGGACTTTTCGCTGCGCCACATGCTGGTCGAAGGCCAGGGCAACTTCGGGTCGGTCGACGGCGATAACGCCGCGGCGATGCGCTACACCGAAATCCGGCTGGCCAAGATCGCACACGAGATGCTGGCCGACCTCGACAAGGAAACCGTCGACTTCGGACCCAACTACGACGGCAGCGAGAAAGAACCGCTG
>JAKFUQ010000100.1 GCA_021732645.1 Rhizobacter sp.
CTTGTTGCCGTCGTCCTTGCCGGGCGGCTTGCCACGCAGGCGCTTGAGGAACGCCATGGCGCCAGTGGCCGGTGCCGTCATGTCGAACTTGCCCATGCGCGTGAGCTTGGTGACCTCGGCGGCCGACATCGCACAGACCATCGCGTCACAGTGTTCGCGACGCGCTTGCAGCGTTGGCAAGATGGGCAGGAAGTGGTCTTCAAGAAACAGCATCGCGGCGATCACGATGTCGCCTTGCTCGATGTCGGCCTTGCAGCGTTCAAGCGCCATCGGGTCGTCGCCCCATTCGGCCGCGGCATGCACGCTCAGGTGCAAGCCGGGGATCGACGTCGCCAGCGAGCGATTCGCACGCTCGGTGGCGCTGGCCAGGTGGCTGTCCATCGTGACCACCACGACCCGCATGGTGGGCACGGCCTTCAGCTTTTCAACGACTGAAATGGGCTTTGGCGTCATAGAGGGTCTCGACGGTGATCACCGCAACACGTTGTTCCAGCGCGTACTGCTCGGTGTTGCGACGTGCCTTGCCACGCACGAAGAAGGGAATTTTTCGGAGTTCCTTTTCTGCATCTGCGGCCCAGGCGGCTGGGGCGTCGGGGGAAGCGGTCGCCGTGGCGGCGACCGCTTCCCCCGCGGGTGCGTTGCTCACCACCACTGGCTCAACGGCGTGCGCGGCTTCGACAGCGGCAGGCTGGTTCTTCGAGGCGCCGCCGTGTCCGCCCAGGTGTGACGGCGCGGCGTCTTCATGGAATTCGGCATCACCGCGGAACATGCCGATCAGGTGCTCTTCGAGGCCCATCATCAGCGGATGCACCCAGGTGTCGAAGAGCACGTTGGCGCCTTCGAACCCCATCTGCGGCGAGTAGCGCGCCGGGAAGTCCTGCACATGCACCGGCGCTGAAATCACCGCGCACGGAATGCCCAGGCGCTTGGCGATGTGGCGTTCCATCTGCGTGCCCAACACCAACTCGGGCTGCAACTCGGCCACCTTGGCTTCGATGTCGAGGTAGTCGTCGCAGATCAGCGCTTCGACACCGTAGAGCTTCGCCGCCTCGCGCACTTCGCGTGCAAATTCGCGGCTGTAGGTGCCAATGCCGACGACCTGGAAGCCCAACTCCTGGCTGGCGACACGGGCGGCGGCCACCGCGTGCGTCGCGTCACCGAACACGAACACCCGCTTGTTGGTCAGGTAGGTCGAGTCGACCGATTTGGCATACCACGGCGAGCGCGAGTCGGCGTCGGCCAAGACGCTGCTTGGGTCGACGTCGGCGAGTTGGGCGACTTCGTTGATGAATTCGCGGGTGGCACCTGCACCGATCGGGATGGTCTTGGTGGTCGGCTGGCCGAAGGTGCGGGTCAGCCACGAGGCGGTCAGCGAGGCGATTTCGGGGTAGAGCACCACGTTGAATTCGGCATCGCCCAGGCGCGACAGGTCGTCGGCCGTGGCGCCGAGCGGGGCCACCACATTGATGTCGATGCCCAGCTGCGCCAGCAAGCCGGTGATCTCGCGCAGGTCGTCACGGTGCCGGAAGCCGAGTGCCGCCGGGCCGAGGATGTTGCAGCGCGGACGGGTGCCGGCGATGCGCCCCGGCTTCGTCGTGCCGGGGGCGGGCGCATTCGGGCCGGCCAGCGCCCGCACCATCTGGTAGAGGGTTTCCGACGCGCCCCAGTTTTCCTTGCGCTGGTACGACGGTAACTCTAGCGCCACCACCGGCACCGGCAGGTTGAGTGCCTTGCACAGGCCGCCCGGATCGTCCTGAATCAGCTCGGCGGTGCACGAGGCGCCCACCATCATGGCCTTGGGCTTGAAGCGCTCGTAGGCGTCGCGCGCCGCGGTCTTGAACAGCTCGGCGGTGTCGCCGCCCAAATCGCGGGCCTGGAAGGTGGTGTAGGTGACCGGCGGGCGCCGGGGCAGCCGCTCGATCATGGTGAACAGCAGGTCGGCGTAGGTGTCGCCCTGTGGGGCGTGCAGCACGTAGTGCACGTCCTTCAGCGCCGTGGCGACGCGCATCGCGCCGACGTGCGGCGGGCCTTCGTAGGTCCAAAGCGTCAATTGCATGATCTGATGTCGGGGCCGTTGAGTTGGGACGTCAGGCGACCAGCTTCATGCGGCGCACCAGCGGCCGCGCGAACAGCTCTGCCAGATCGGCGGCCTGTTCGTAGCCGTGGATCGGTGTGAAAACGAGTTCGATCGCCCACTTGGTGGTCAGGCCTTCGGCTTCCAGCGGGTTCGCGAGGCCGAGGCCGCAGACCACGATGTCGGGCTGTGCGGCGCGGCAGCGGTCGAGTTGGTTGTCGACGTGCTGGCCTTCGGACAAGAAGGTGCCTGCGGGCAGCATGTCCAGCTCTTCGGCCAGGTGCTGGCGGTGCAGGTAGGGCGTGCCGACTTCAACGAGTTGCATGCCCAGCTCGCGTGCCAGGAAACGGGCGATGGGAATTTCGAGCTGCGAGTCAGGGAAGAAGAACACCCGCTTGCCACTCAGCTGCACCCGGTGGCGCGCCAGCGCGGCGGTGGCCCGATCACGGCCCGGTGCGGTGACGCGGTCGAAGGCAGCGGCATCGATGCCAAACGCAGAGGCCGCTGCTTGCAGCCACTGCGTCGTGCCCTCGACACCGAGCGGAAACGGCGCAGGCAGCCGTTGTGCGCCCAGTGACTCAAGGGCTCGCGCGGTGTCGGCGAGGAAGGGCTGCGCCAGCAGGAACTTGGTGTTCGGGCCGACCGTGGGCAAGTCGGTCGCATGCCGCGGCGGAAAGAAGCGCACCGGTGCCAGAGCGCTGCCGAAGCCCAGGCTGGCGAACAGGCGTGAAAACTGGTCTTCGACCACATCGGCCAAGGCGCCAACGATCAGCAGCGATGCCGGGGCATCGGCCGATGATGTCGGCAGGCTGGGCACCAGCGAAGCGAGGCAGGCGTCTTCACCTTGAGTGAAGGTGGTCTCGATCCCGCTGCCGGAGTAGTTCAGCACGCGCACACCGGGGGCCACGCGACCGGACAGGCGCGATGCCGCACGCGACAAGTCGAGCTTGATGACCTCGGATGGGCAGGAGCCGACGAGGAACAGCAGCTTGATCTCGGGGCGGCGCTCCAGCAGCCGGGTGACCACGCGGTCGAGTTCGGCGTTGCAATCGGCCAGGCCGGCCAGGTCGCGCTCGTCGATGATGGCGGTCGCAAAGCGCGGCTCGGCAAAAATCATGACGCCGGCGGCCGACTGAATCAAGTGTGCGCAGGTGCGCGAACCCACGACGAGGAAAAACGCATCCTGAATCTTGCGGTGCAACCAGATGATGCCGGTCAGGCCACAGAACACTTCACGCTGGCCCCGCTCCTTGAGCACCGGCGCATCGCCGCACCCCGACGCCAACTCCGCGCGAATCGGGATCACCGTGCTCACAGCGCCAACCCCGGTGTGCCAGCCATGGCGTCGCGCCTGGCCATGTCGAGACGGGCGGCGCGCAATTTCAAGATGAACTGCGTGGCGTTGATCGCGTAGGCGGCGTAAGCGGCCAAGGCCAGGTACATCAGTTGAGCGGCTGTCAACGCCTGTGCGAACAGCGCCACCAGGTAAGCGGTGTGCAGCGCCAGCACCAGCATGCTGAACATGTCTTCCCAGTAAAACGCGGGGGCGAACAAATAGCGGCCGAACACGACCTTCTCCCAGATGCAGCCGGTGATCATGATGGCGTAGAGGGTGAGCGTCTTCAGCACCACCGACCCGGTTGCCAGCGTCCAGCCGTCACCGGTGGCGAGGTAGCGCAGCACGAAGAAAAGGCTGGCGAGAAACACCAGAAACTGAACGGGCGCCAGAATTCCCTGCACCAGCGTCCACCGTGTCGAATCGCGACGAACCCGTTCTTCGGCGGTGTACAGAGGCTGCCGCGTCTTGATCTGGGACCTGCTTTCGAGCATCGATTTCCTCTGGCGACTGCGACTCGGTGACGACTCGGTGGATTTGAATTTAGACGGCGACCCTGCAAATGTCAATCCAGATTGACGTAAATCCACCTTGACAGTTTTGGGGGCGGCACGGATCATCCCCATCCAGGGCAAAGGGCGGTTGCGTACGTGAGTACGCTTGCCCTCGGTCAGCACGCCGACGCGTCGGGTCTTGCGGGGCTGTGGGCGCGCCTTCAGGTCATTCAACCGGGACTTCAGCCATGCCGATGCGCGGCGACACCTTGGCTTTGGTGCAGTCTGCAGCACTCTCGAGTGCTGCCCAGGCCCTGTCCCGCCAAGTCGTACCGCATTCGGCAGCGTCGACCGGCTCGCACAACGCTGTTGCCCGACCCGAAGAGATCGACACCGACTGCGATACCGGCGTCCACCGGCTCCCCTTCAATGCCGATTCGCCAACCTGGCTGCAAGAAAGAATGGAACGGCCAGCCGTTGAAGAACGGATGAGTCGTCTGGTGAAAACACTCGAAGCCGAGGTCATACCGCGGCTGGTCGAGGCCCATCGAGCCCACCCCGTGAGCGAAATCCTCCCTGTTGCCAGCGTGTGCCCAGCGCCTACCACCGCCGAGGTCGAGGCCTTTGTTCAACTGGTGCTGCGCCGCGAAGACATGCCGATCTCGGCGTGCATCGAGGCGCTGCGCGGCAAGGGCATGTCCATCGAGGTGCTGTTCCTTGATTTGCTGGCACCGGCCGCCAACCACCTGGGTTACCTGTGGGAAGAAGACCTGTGCGACTTCACCAACGTCACCATTGCCGTGGGCCGGTTGCAGCACCTGTTGCAGATACTCAGCCCCTCGTTCGGTACCGAGGTCGGATTCCCTGCCCATGCGCGCCGCGCCTTGCTGGTGCCGTCCCCCGGCGAGCAGCACACCTTTGGCTTGTCGATGGTCGCCGAGTTCTTCATGCGCGCGGGCTGGCAGGTTGCGGGCGGGCAGGGTGCCTATCGGGACGAGGCGCCCGATTTGGTCAGCCGCGAGTGGTTCGACGTGGTCGGGTTCTCGGTCGGCAGTGAGGCGCGGCTCGATTTATTGACCACCTGCGTCACCTCGGTGCGGCAGATGTCGCGCAACCGGGACATCGGTGTACTTGTCGGCGGGCCGATCTTTGTTCGGAACCCGGAACTCGTCGCGCTCGTGGGCGCCGACGCGACCAGCCCGGACGGCAAGCAGGCCCCGGTGGCCGCCGAGGCGTTGATCGCCAACCGAGTGCGCAGCCGCGCATGAGCCCCGGACAATACGAGCTTTTCCTCATGTGCTTCGCTCGCATCCCCTTCTTCCAAGGCGCCACCTGATGATCGGGTTTGCGCATCCCGCACAGTCGCTGGGGCATTTGTCGGCCGACGCGGTGGGCAAGCTGATCGCCGCGGCCGCCGATGTCTCTCTGGTCGTCGATGGCCGTGGCGTGATCTGCGACATGGCGTTTGCCAGTGACAGCCTGAAGACCCTCGGGTACGACCGTTGGATCGGGCAGCCCTGGGTACAAACCGTGACCAAGGAAAGTCGGCCGAAGATCGAGGCCCTGCTGCGCGACGCCGGCTTGCAGGCCATCCCGCGCTGGCGGCAGGTCAACCACCCCTCAGAGACTGGCGCTGACGTGCCGCTGTCTTATTGCGCCGTCCAGGTCGAGAGCGAACCGTCCACCGAACGGGGTGGGCGTTCGGTGGTGTATGGACGCGACTTGCGTGAGCTGGCGGCGATGCAGCAAAGCCTGGTCGATGCGCAGCAGGCGTCGCTGCACGAACACTGGCGCCTGCGCGATGCGCAATCGCGCTATCGCCACCTGTTTCAGAGCTCCAAGGACGGTGTGCTGGTCATCGACAGCGTCACCCAGAAAATCACCGAGGCCAATCCGGCGGCTCATCTGATGCTTGCGGATGTCTCGCGCGAGTTGGTGGGTTCGTCGTTCCCTGTGGGCCTTGATGAATGCAGCGCCAATGCCGTGCAGAACATGCTGAGCGCGGTGCGCGCCACCGGCAAGGCGGACGACATCCGTGTGGGACTGGCACAGGGAGGTGGGGGCTTGTCGGTGTCGTGCTCGACCCTCCGCCAGGAAACTGGCTCGGTGCTGGTGCTGCGTCTGTCGCGAGTGGCTTCCGAAGGCGTGGCGCTGTCCAACCCCAGCGCGCATTCGATGCTGGTCAAGCTGATGCAGATTTCGCCCGATGGCGTGGTGATCACCGACCTGGATGGCGCTGTCGTCTCGGCCAACGAATCCTTCCTTCAACTGGTTCAGGTGCCGTCGGAACAGCAAGTGCGTGGCGAGTCGCTGGGGCGATGGCTGGGGAGCACCGGGGTTGAATTGAATGTGCTGATCACCACGCTGCGGCAGCGCGGCTCGGTGCGGCTGTTCCCAACCACGCTGCGCAGTGACCACGGCACGCCCAGTGAGGTCGAGATCTCGGCGGCCATGGTGTCTGA
>JAKFUQ010000071.1 GCA_021732645.1 Rhizobacter sp.
ATTGCCACGCCGCGCTTCCCGGTCAGCCCGCCCGCGCGGCCCGCGGACAGGTCAGCCGAGCGACAACAGGAACGGCCGCCGCAGCGCCCGACCGAACCGAAGCGTCGCCATGTGGCACAGCCGGTTCGTGACGATGACGACGACGAGCGCGGCCCCTTTCACCATCCAACCGAAGCCGCGCCTGGCAGCCTGCGGCTGTCGAAGCGCATGAGCGAGCTGGGCCTGGCCTCGCGCCGCGAAGCCGACGAGTGGATCGAAAAGGGCTGGGTGCGCGTCGACGGCGATGTGGTCAAGGAACTGGGCTCGCGCGTGCTGCCCGATCAGCGCATCACCATCGATGCGCGCGCCAAGTTCCAGCAGGCGCAGAAAGCCACGGTGCTGATCAACAAACCGATCGGCTACGTCAGCGGCCAGGCCGAAGACGGCTACGAACCCGCAGTGGTGCTGGTCAAGCCCGAGAACCAGTGGAGCGGCGACCAGTCGGGCACGCGCTTCCTGCGCGAGCACCTGCGCAGCCTGGTGCCCGCCGGCCGGCTCGACATCGATTCGATCGGCCTGCTGGTGCTGACGCAGGACGGCCGCATCGCCAAGCAGCTGATCGGCGAGGACAGCGAGATCGAGAAGGAATACCTGGTGCGCGTGGCCGGGCCGCTGGGCCAGGGCCCAGCATCGAGCGAGCTGTCACCTGACGATCTGGAGCGGCTGCGCCACGGCCTGGAACTCGACGGCGAAGCATTGAAGCCAGCGATCGTCGAATGGCAGAACGACGACCAGCTGCGCTTCGTGCTGCAAGAAGGCAAGAAGCGCCAGATCCGCCGCATGTGCGAAGCCGTTGGCCTGAAGGTGCTGGGCCTCAAGCGTGTGCGCATCGGCAGCGTGATGCTGGGCGATTTGCCGGTCGGACAGTGGCGTTATCTGCGGGGGGATGAGGTGTTTGGGTGAAGTGAGCCGCCGCGCGCGTCACCAGCTCGCCTCACGCTCGGGCGTCGAGCCGATGCGGTGGATCGAGAGGTCGGCGCCTTCGTGTTCCTCTTCGAGCGTCAGGCGCAGCGAGGTGACGAGCTTCAGGCTGCCGTAGACCGCCAGCCCGGCAAGCAGCGCCCAGACGATGCCGGCCAGCGTGCCGATCAATTGCGCGGTGAAGCTCACGCCACCAAGGCCCCCCAGCGCGGGCGCGCCGAAGATGCCGCAGGCAATGCCGCCCCAGGCGCCGCAGAGGCCGTGCAACGGCCAGACACCGAGCACGTCGTCGATCTTCCAGCGGTTTTGCGTCAGCGTGAACATCAAGACGAAGATGGCACCGGCCACGCCACCCACCACCAGCGCGCCGGCCGGGTGCATCACGTCCGAGCCGGCGCACACCGCGACCAGCCCGGCCAGCGGCCCGTTGTAGGCGAAGCCCGGATCGTTGCGGCCGAGCAGCACCGCCACCAGTGTGCCGCCGGCCATCGCCATCAGTGAGTTCACCGCCACCAGGCCGGAGATCTTGTCGATGGCCTGGGCGCTCATCACGTTGAAGCCGAACCAGCCCACCGCCAGCACCCACGCGCCGAGGGCGAGGAAGGGAATGTTCGACGGCGGGTGCGCGCTGATGCCGCCGTCCTTGCGGTAGCGGTTGCTGCGCGCGCCGAGCAGCACCACCGCCACCAGCCCCACCCAGCCGCCGAACACATGAACGACGACGCTGCCCGCAAAGTCGTGGAAGGTGGCACCGGTCAGCGACTTGATGGCGTCTTGCAGGCCGAAGTTGTTGTTCCACACCACGCCTTCAAGCAGTGGATAAGCCACCCCCACCAGCACCGCCGTCGCCACGAGTTGCGGACCGAAGCGCGCCCGCTCGGCAATGCCGCCCGAAACGATCGCCGGGATCGCTGCGGCGAAGGTCAGCAAAAAGAAAAAGCGCATCAGCTCGTAGCCGTTCTTTTGCATCAGCGACTCCGCGCCGGTGAAAAACGCTACGCCGTAAGCCACGCTGTAGCCGACGAAAAAGTAGACGACGGTCGAGACCGCAAAATCGACCAGTATCTTGACCAGCGCATTGACCTGGTTCTTCTTGCGCACCGTGCCGAGTTCGAGAAAAGCGAACCCCGCGTGCATCGCCAGCACCATGATGGCGCCCAACAAAATGAACAAGGCATCTGCGCCCTGCTTGACCTGATCCATGCCTGACTCCGATTGATGCTGTTGATTGGTGCGTGACGCACGCTTGCGAACCCACAAACGCACCATGTAAGCAATTTTTATTCCGTCATTGGTGCGGAATTTCGCACCGCGAAGAGGCATTTCGACCAGTGGAGCGCATTGTTGACATGGCATCGCCCCGTTCCAGGGCGTCACACCCCAGCACCGACGCGGTCAGTCCCGATCGGGCGCGATCTCGGTCGCGTAGTCCACCAGATCGCCCAAGATGCCCTGGGCGCGCTCGTCGTCGGGGTCGGGCAGCGCATCGCCCAGCTGGTCGATGCGCTCGAAGAACGCGGCCAGCGTCAGCCCACCACCGGCGCCGTCGTGCAGCCGGTGCGCCCGGTGCTCGTGCCATTGCTGCTGTTCGGCCTCGGTCAGCGTCTGCGGGAAGTTGCGGGCGCGGTAGCGGAACAGCAGTTCGCTGAGTCGGGCATCGGCAAACGTCGGACGCTGCTCGGCCAGTGTCTGCGGCGGCAGCCCACGCAGCCGCTGCAGCAATCGCCGATCTTCGTTGCCGACGAAACCGCCGTACAGGTCTTCATCGACATCCGGGCGGCCTTCAGGCGTCGGCCGCTCGAACACCTCGGGCCAGAGGCCGGCCAGCAGCGCCGTCTGCTGCGCGGCCACGTCGGCATGTTTCTTGGCCTGAGCGATATCAATGCCCCAGCGCGCAGCCATCGCCGGGCTCAGTGTCTTCAGGTTGCCGATCACCACCGGCGACTTGTTCAGGTGGATCGTCTTGATCGGCAACCGCGTCACACCCTCGGGCAGCGCGTCGGTGCGGCTGAACATGCGCTGGCGGATCGTCTCGGCGTTCAGCGCCTGCAGCACGCCGGGGTCTTCGGCCAGGTCCCAGACGATGACCTCGTTCTTGTTCGTCGGGTGCGGCGCCAGCGGCCACACCAGGGCGATACAGCCGCGATCGGGCGGGTACATGCCCGACACATGCAGGAATGGCTGGCCGGCCTTCTGCGCGTTCGCCATTTCCTCGATGACGGCGTCTTTTTTGCGCAGGCGCAGGCAGAAGTCCCACAGCTTCGGCTGCTTGTCCTTGATCAGCCGGGCCAGTGCCACGGTGGCGCGCACATCCGACAGCGCGTCGTGCGCGGCCTCGTGCGCGATGCCGTTGGCGATGGTCAGGTGTTCGAGCTTGAACGACGGCCGCCCGTCGTCGTGCGTCAGCCAGCTGATGCCATCAGGTCGCAGCGCATAGGCGCAGCGCACCACGTCCAGCAAATCCCAGCGGCCGCACTGGTTCTGCCATTCGCGGGCATACGGGTCGATCAGGTTGCGCCAGAACAGGAAGCGCGTCACCTCGTCGTCGAAGCGGATCGAGTTGTAGCCGACGCCGATGGTGCAGGGCTTCGCCAATTCCGCCTCGATCGCTGCGGCGAAAGCGTGTTCGGGCACGCCGCGTGCCAGGCACACCTGGGGTGTGATGCCGGTCAGCAGGCAGCTCTCGGGGTCGGGCAGCGTGTCGGACGCGGGCTGGCAATACAGCGTGACGGGCTCGCCGATCTCATTCAGGTCGGCATCGGTGCGCAGGCCGGCGAACTGCGCCGGGCGGTCGCGGCGGGGCACCACACCGAAGGTTTCGTAGTCGTGCCAAAAGAAGCTGATCGAGTCCATGGACTGCAACATACCACCCGTCCACAATGATCGACATCCGCACCACACCCTCTCCTCAGGAGCCCTCATGAGCCGATCTGCCGCCAAGTCCACGACACCCAAGCACGCGTTCGCCAAGACGCTGAAGACCTTCACCACCGACAGCGGCATCGAAGGCGGCTACTACTCGCTGCCGGCGCTGACCAAGCTGATCCCGAACGTGGCGCGGCTGCCGGTGTCTTTGCGCATCGTGCTGGAGTCGGTGCTGCGCAACTGCGATGGCAAGAAGGTGACCACGGCCCACGTCGAGCAGCTCGCCCACTGGAAGCCCAACGCCGAGCGCAGTGACGAGATCCCCTTCGTCGTCGCCCGCGTGGTGCTGCAAGACTTCACCGGCGTGCCGCTGCTGGCCGACCTGGCCGCGATGCGCAATGTCGCCGCCGCCATGGGCAAGAACGCCAAGACCATCGAGCCGCTGGTGCCTGTGGATCTGGTCGTTGACCACAGCGTGATGGTCGACCACTACGGCAACAAGAAGGCACTCGACCTGAACATGAAGCTCGAGTTCCAGCGCAACCAGGAGCGCTACGAGTTCATGAAGTGGGGCATGCAGGCCTTCGACACCTTCGGCGTCGTGCCGCCGGGCTTCGGCATCGTCCACCAGGTGAACCTGGAATACCTCGCGCGCGGCGTGCACAAGACGGCCAAGCACCGGCCGAACGCCGGCGTGTACTACCCAGATTCCCTGGTCGGCACCGACAGCCACACGACGATGATCAACGGCATCGGTGTGGTCGGCTGGGGTGTCGGCGGCATCGAGGCCGAGGCCGGCATGCTGGGCCAGCCGGTGTACTTCCTGACGCCCGATGTGGTCGGCTTCGAGCTGACCGGGCGGCTACGCGAAGGCGTCACTGCAACGGATTTGGTTTTGACAGTGACCGAGATCCTGCGCAAGGCCAAGGTGGTCGGCAAGTTCGTCGAATTCTTCGGCGAAGGCACGGCCAGCCTGGCGCTGCCCGACCGCGCGACGATTGCCAACATGGCGCCGGAGTACGGCGCGACGATGGGCTTCTTCCCGGTCGACGACAAGACCATCGACTACTTCAAGGGCACCGGCCGCACGAGGAAAGAGATCGAAGCCTTCGAGGCCTACTTTCGCGCGCAGAAATTGTTCGGCGTGCCGAAGTCCGGCGACATCGACTATACCTCGGTCGTCACCCTCGATCTGGGCACGGTCGCGCCCAGCCTCGCCGGGCCGAAGCGGCCGCAGGACCGGATCGAGCTCGGCAACGTGAAGAGCCAGTTCACCGCGCTGTTCAGCCAACCGCCGGCCGAGAACGGCTTCAACCAACCCGCTGCAAACCTGCACACCCGCCATCTGGTGCGCGCGCAGGATGCGACCCGCAGCACACCCGCTGCAGCCCCTGCGACGGCCCCCGGCGCACCGCGCGACGTGGTCGAGATGGTCAGCAACCGCGCCACCCTGGAATCGGCGCAGTCCGAGGCCACATCGGTGAACGCCAAGGTCGGCGACATCTCGATCGGCAACGGCGACGTGCTGATCGCGGCCATCACCTCCTGCACCAACACCTCGAACCCGAGCGTTCTGCTGGCCGCGGGCCTGCTGGCAAAGAAAGCGGTCGAGGCGGGCCTGAAGGTGCAGCCGCACATCAAGACCTCGCTGGCGCCCGGCTCGCGCATCGTCACCGAATACCTCGAAAAAGCCGGCCTGCTGCCCTACCTGGAAAAGCTCGGCTTCTACCTGGCGGGCTACGGCTGCACCACCTGCATCGGCAACGCTGGTGACTTGCGGCCTGAGTTCAACGAGGCGATCACGAAGAATGATCTGGTGTGCGCCGCCGTGCTGTCGGGCAACCGCAATTTCGAGGCGCGCATCCACCCGAACCTGAAGGCGAATTTCCTGGCCTCGCCGCCGCTGGTGGTGGCGTATGCGATCGCCGGCACCGTGTTGAAAGACATCATGACCGAGCCTCTGGGTCAAAGTACCAGCAAGGGCAAAAAGGGCCGCGACATCTACCTCGGCGACATCTGGCCGACCAGCGACGAGATCCACGCGCTGATGAAGTACGCGATGAACGGCAAGGCGTTCAAGAAGAACTACGAGAAGGTCGCCACCGACCCCGGCAAGCTGTGGGGCAAGGTCGATGGCGCCACCGGCCAGGTCTATGACTGGCCGACCTCGACCTACATCGCCAAGCCGCCGTTCTTCGACGCCTTCACGATGCAGCCGGCGCAAGCCGCGGCAGGCGTGGTCGGTGCGCGGGCGATGGCGCTGTTCGGCGACTCGATCACCACCGACCACATCTCGCCGGCCGGCTCGATCAAGGAAGCCTCACCGGCCGGCGAGTGGTTGAAAGCGCACAAGGTCCTGAAGGCCGACTTCAACAGCTACGGCTCGCGGCGCGGCCACCACGACGTGATGGTGCGCGGCACCTTCGCCAATGTGCGCATCAAGAACCTGATGATCCCGGCCGGTGCCGACGGCTCGCGCGAGG
>JAKFUQ010000245.1 GCA_021732645.1 Rhizobacter sp.
GCTCGTCGCTCCACAGCAAGTCATCGGGCAATGGCAAAGCCACCCCGGTTTCGAGGTTCGTCAGTTGCATCGGGAAACCCTCAGGCAGTGCGGGCGCGGGCAGCGTCCAGCAGTTGCAGCAGACGAGACTCGTCTCGTGCGTCGACGGTGGCGTTGACCTTTTGCTGTCCCGAGGACAGTTCCACGCGTACCGTACGGCTGGGCCCAGCATCGGCCGCCAACACCGGTCGGGCCAGCCGCGACCCACTGGGTTGCACCAGCCCGCCCGTGGCGAAGCCCTGAACGCCCGCAAGCGCGCGACCGGCCAGAGCTTGTGCCGGGGCAGACAGGTTGTTGATCGCTTCGAAGAAGCCAGCGCCGTAGCGGGACACGGCATCCTTGTTCACGACAAACTCACCCGGCGTGAGCATCGCCGGGACGGTGTCGGACTTGGCCATGCCGCCGCGCCGGTAGAACTCGCCCTGGTTCTGCTCCATATAGTCGATCAGCTCACGCTCCAGGTCTTTGCCCCAGAGCAGCGGTTGGGCCATCGCCTGCCGCCACGTCTGCTTGATGCGCTCCAGGTTCTGGCGCTCGTTCCTGCTTGCGATAGGCATCGCGTGACTGCGATTCGAGCTGGGTCACCTGCGAAAACGCCTGCTCGGACTGCTTGCGGGCATCTTCGCCGCGCTTGGCTTCACTGGTTTGCGAGCTGGCCGAGCTGATGCGCGGCGGTAATGCCTATTTCATCAAGAACGCGAAGGGGAACATCGTCCTGATGGCCGAGAACATCAAAGAGCACGACCGGCCACTGGCGGGCTTCAAGCGCCGCTACCGCAAGGCCGAGGGCATCAAGCGCCTCAAGCGCGGTGCGGACATCCCGATTGCTGTCCTGGTGCCCAAGGTCGTACTCAAGAAGCGCATCGATGTCGAGCGGCTGGTCGCGGGTCGCATCCCGCGTCTGGCAGCGGCCGTTGAGAAGCAGATCAGCACGGTGGATTGATTCATGGCCAAGCGAATTTCCATCCTCGTCGCGCTCGAAGGGGCCGACGAGGGGCTCAAACGCGCCATCACGTCGGCCGAGCGCAGTCTCGGTGAGCTGTCGACCACCGCCAAGACCGCTGGGGCCAAGGCTGCAGCCGGAATGGCCGAGGTCAAGGCCGGGATGTCGGCCTTCGGCGACCAGGTGGCGACGGCCAAGACGCAGTTGCTGGCCTTCCTATCGATCAGCTGGGCCGCTGGCAAGGTGCAGGAGATCGTCCAGATCGCCGACGCCTGGAACATGATGTCCGCGCGCCTGAAGTTGGCGACGGCGGGCCAGCGTGAGTTCACGACCGCGCAAGCGGCCCTGTTCGACATCGCCCAGCGCATTGGCGTGCCGATTCAGGAAACGGCCACGCTGTACGGCAAGCTCCAGCAGGCCGTTCGGATGCTGGGTGGCGAGCAGAAAGACGCACTCACGATCACCGAGAGCATTTCTCAGGCTCTGCGTCTGTCGGGTGCATCGGCCTCTGAGGCGCAGTCGTCCCTGCTGCAGTTCGGGCAGGCGCTCGCCTCCGGGGTGCTGCGGGGCGAGGAATTCAACTCCGTCGTCGAGAACAGCCCCCGTCTGGCGCAGGCTCTGGCCGATGGACTGAACGTGCCTATCGGGCGGCTGCGCAAGCTGGCCGAAGAAGGCCGACTGACTGCTGACGTGGTGGTCAACGCGCTGATGTCCATCGACGCCGTGGCGGCGTAGTCACCGAGGATGGTGCTGATCACGTTGGCAAACACACTCTTGCCGTTGGCACCGGTGCCGTACAGGAAGAACAGTGCGTGAGCGCTTGTGACGCCGGTCAAGCAATAGCCAACCATCCGCTGCAGGTAGGCCTGCAGGTCAGCATCGCCACCGGTGACATCGGACAGGAACGCCGTCCATTGCAGGCATTCACCACTCGGCGTGGCTGTCGTGATCTTGGTCATCCGGTCTGTGCGGTCGTTTGCGCGCTTGCGACCGGTCTTGAGGTCAACCACGCCACCGGGGGTGTTGAGCAGCCACGGGTCGGCATCCCATTCCTCGGTGGTGGCCGCGTGCCTACGGTCTGCCCGCGCCAGCCGTTCCACGCCACCGACCGTGCTGGAGCTGGCGAGTTTGGCTGCAATCTTCGGGTTGTCGGCACGCAAGGCAGCGTGGCGACAGACGCTGCGGATCAGATCGGTGGCCGCCAGCGTGTCTTCGGTACGCCAACGGGTGCCGTCCCATACCAGCCAGCGCCCCCACGTTGCCACGTAGCGCCAGTCGCGGTGGTAGCGGCGGGTGAACGCCAGCGCCAGCGCATCCTCCGTGCCCCACACCGACTCATCGCTACTGACCACCGGCTCGGCATCGTCGGTGACGTCGTGCATCTGCAATCGTGGGCCGTGGCTAAGGAAGGTCGCAACATCGAAGCCCTCCGCTATGGCGTCGGCTGCATCCCAGCCCTCGGCGGCATCCTCGGGCGGGTACAAGACGTGGCAGGACTTCGCACCCGCCGACAGAATGGCCTGCGCCGCCTGCGTGGCGTAGTCCCAGCCCGGCTTGTCGCGGTCGGGCCAAATCAGCACAGCCTTGCCCGCCAGCGGCGACCAGTCAGTCTTGTCGACCGGGGCGTTCGCGCCGTGCATTGCCGTGCTGGCCACCACACCCGCGTCGATCAAGGCCTGCGCGCACTTCTCGCCCTCGGCCAGTACCACCTGCGCGGCGCTTGCCATCCCCGGCTGGTTGTAGAGCGGGCGCGGATCGGGCGGTGCCATCTTGCGCCGCTTGGCATCCCAAGGCCGGAACTGCTTTTTCTGCCCAGGTGGGTCATAGCGGTACACCACGGCGATGAGATGGCCCGCTGCGTCAAGGTAGTCCCACTTGGAGGTGGCCGGGCCGAGTTCATCGACCGGGGGCAGCGACTTGCCCTTGCGCACTTCCACTTTCCGCGAACGACCAAGCAGGTCAGCGGTCGCATCCAGCACACGATTGAAGTCGGTGTGGATGTCTAGCGCCAAATGTTCGGCGATCAGCGCAAAAATGTCGCCACCATCGCCCGTGGCGCGATCCGTCCAAAGTCCGGCCTTCTCGCCATCGAGCACGACCTCGAGGCTGTCGCCAGGGCTGCCCAGCACGTCGCCTATGAGGAACTTGCCTCGACGCTTCTTGCCTGCCGGGAACATCGTGGTTAGCACCGACTCCAGGCGGGCAATCAATTCGCCGCGAAGCTCCTCGCGTTCGCTGTCATTGAGGATGCGCCTGGGCTCGATAGATGGTTGGGTGTCGTTGAAGTCAAGCATCGGCGACACCTCCGATCACGTCGGCGATGTGGACACGGTATTCACTCATGCGCGCCTCCTTGTGTAGCCGCCCATGCCGTGAGCTCCGACATTCGGAAGCGAACCATCTGGCCGACGCGGTAGTGCGGAATGCGCTTCGAGACGCGGCACCGTGGTTTGGTGAAGTAGTACGGCGGAAGATTCATGAGGCGAGCAGCTTGATGCGCACCCACCATTGGCTCCACCGTAGGTGCTCTTGATTGGGTATGGTTCATTGCGTCCTCCAGCAGCGGTCTTGCCACGCGCACATCCGGCACTCGAAGTGGGTCGGGTCATTGAAGGCTCGCGGCAGGAGTTCGCCCGCCTCGGTCGCCGTGATGACCTTCACCGCCCGATCCGACATGCGCTGGGCCAGCGCCGCGTCAAAGGGCACAAGCTCGGTGTAGATTTCCATCGAGTCGGCGTTGATGGCCGTGAAGATCGCCGGGTGACAGATGAACTGAAAGCGGGAGCGCGCAGCGATGCAAGATAAGCGGTACATCATTTGTGGCAACGCTTCGGCCAAAGGCATCAGCGACGATCCCAAGCGCGACCTGCGTCTGCGGCTTTCTGGCAAGGACGGGCAAGGCAATATCACGCTGCGCATCGAGGACATCCACAGCAAGATGGTTCGGAGCGTCCCGACCCAATTTCACGATCTGCTGGAGATTGCCACCTACGTCTACAGCGCCGACCAGGCTATCAAGCGTGGTGCGGACGATGTCGACAACTTCGGTGACGGCTGGCGGCGTGACCTTCACTTTGTAGTGCCGGTTCGCAATCTTGAGTTCTGGCGCTCGGCGAATGTCCTTGCAACATTGCGGTCGACCTTGGGCTTCTTGTCCGACGACAACTACCAGTTCGACTTCGTCCAGATGGATCAGGATCACACGATCCAGGAATACCTTGAATTCAACGACACCCAGCAGTTATTCGGGCGTCCCGAGCAGGTGGTGATGTTCTCCGGTGGCCTGGACTCCCTGGGCGGCGCAATTGAGGAAATCCTGACGCAGAAGCGCCGGGTGGTGCTGGTGACGCACAAGTCGACACCGAAACTCAACAACCGCCACCGAAATATGGAAACCCTGCTGGCAGCGAAGGCCGGGGACAACGCGCCACACCACATCAGCGTCCGTGTCCACAAGACCAAAGGGCTGAACCACGAGTACACCCAGCGCAGCCGGTCTTTCCTGTACATGTCGATTGGCGCGACCATCGCCAAGATGCTAGGCCTCAAGAGCGTGCGCTTCTACGAAAACGGGGTCATCAGCCTGAATCTGCCGGTATGCGCCCAAGTCGCCGGTGGCCGAGCCACGCGAACGACGCACCCCAAGGTCATGAAGGGCTTCCAAGAGATCATCTCCCTGGTGGCGGGTGAGCCCTTCACCATTGAGAACCCGTTCATCTGGAAGACCAAGGCAGACGTCGTCGAGGTCATCACCAAGGCAGGATGCGCCGATCTGATCGCGCACTCGATGACCTGCACCCACACCTGGGAGATGACGAACCAGCACACCCATTGCGGCGGCTGCTCGCAGTGCATCGACCGCCGGTTTGCGGTCGTCGCGGCAAAGGCCGACCAGTACGACCCGGCCGACCATTACAAGGTGGACGTTTTCACCCAGAGTCGCAACAAGGGCGACGACAAGATCATGGCGGCGGCCTACCTCGAGCGGGCCAATCAGGTGAAGTCACTGACCGATGTGACCCAGTTCATCAGCAGCTACGCCGAGGTGAGCCGGGTTTTTCGGTACCTCGACGGAAGCACAGCTCAGGCGGCGCAACGGGTGTTCGACCTGTACAAGCGCCACGCCACCGAGGTGACCGGGGCCCTCGATGAGTTGGTTTCACGGAACATCACCGCGATCCGGGAACGCACGCTCCCCGGCGACTGCCTACTCCGGACGGTCTACGAGTCGGGTTCCGTGATCTCGGTGCCCACCGCCGCGTCGGCCGAAAAGATGCCGGACAACATCTTCCGAAAGCGCGGCAACGTGTGGGAGGCACGTTTTCAAGGACGGGGGCGACACCCCATCCTGATCCAGGGCGTGGACACGGGGGCTGAGTACATCAACCTGTTGCTCGCACACCCCGAGCGCGAGACCTCGGTTTTTGAGATCGTCTGCGGTTGCGCACTTGGCGCGGCCGAGACAGCGGCCAATACCGGGCTGGAGCACGACGACATCGCAGAAGGATTCCAAGTCACATCGGGCGTGCCGCTGAGCGACGCTGGCGTGGTGGCTGACCGGAAAGCCGTCAACCAGTATCGTGATCGCTTCAACAAGCTATTCAGGGAGAAAGCCGAGGCGGAGGAAGAAGGTGACCACGAGCGACTAGAGGAGATTCAGGACGAAATGTCGCAGCTCGCGGCGGCGGTCAGCGGTGCGGTCGGGAAAGGTGGCAAGCTCAGAAAGGTGGCAGACAAGCGGAAAAACGTCCGTGACGCGTTTCGCAACGCCGTAGACCGGGCCATCAAGCAGATCGACAAGTACGACAAGCCGCTGGCTGAGCACCTGAAGGCCTGTATCAAGTACGGCAACGACGTGGTCTACCGGCCGGAGATGTCGATCACCTGGGACGTCCGTCCCATCGTGAACGCCTAGCCTGGTCGCGGAGCCGGGTCGCCTGCGCGAAGGCGGTTTCGGAGACGAACAAGGAGCCGGAAACCCGCGTCATCGCTGGTTCGGGCGCGGAGTCGTCCTTCGCAGAAACAGAGAATGGGCGGGAACAGAGAACAAAAAACCGCCCGGAACGGTGCTGTCCGGTGCGTTGGCGTCCGTCGCAGCAAGGCCCAAACCCGCGCCAACACTGGGGGAACGGGCGAAAAAAAACCAACCGAGAACGGTTGGTTTTTCAAATAGTGGTGGAGCTGGGGGGATTTGAACCCCCGTCCGCAAGCCATCTTCGTGCAGTTCTACATGCTTAGCCGTCTGATTTGAGTCTCGCTTCCCACATCGCGCAGCAGCACGCTATGCAGGACGCCAGTT